>NZ_JBGWAB010000163.1:0-16202 GCF_041862025.1 Streptomyces sp. AB3(2024) | reverse complement strand
AAATAGGGCACATCCCGCCCGTCGAATACGAGACCAACCATTACCGCGAAACCACGAAACCCCAGGTCACAGTCACGACCTAGAGTCTCGATCAAACCCGGAACGGTTCAGTCCGCCTTCTGTCAAACCCTGCTTCGCGAGCAGGTGAGCGCGAAGACCAAGCATCGGCGGGAACACTGACGGTGCGGCTGCGGCTGCGGCTGTCACTCAATCCAGTCCACACAGGTCAAC
This sequence comes from Streptomyces sp. AB3(2024), assembly GCF_041862025.1. Lineage (NCBI taxonomy): Bacteria > Bacillati > Actinomycetota > Actinomycetes > Kitasatosporales > Streptomycetaceae > Streptomyces > Streptomyces sp. AB3(2024). Next base: position 15,971 of record NZ_JBGWAB010000163.1, on the reverse strand, counting down.
GCGACCCGGTCGACCAACTTCGTTGCGACAGGTCATGAGCGTTGCATCTTGCCAGTTGAGTGCACGCGGCTGCATGGCTGGACTGACCGGGCCTGCTTGTACGGCGGGGCGGTCGGCTCAGGTGCGGGATGAGCAATGAGCCCGGCGAACCAGTACAGCGCGATGGTCAGCCCGAGGACAGCGCCGAGGGGCCAGGTCGATGCCCAAGATTGCCGCACGGAGTACCAGAACCCCTCACGCTTCTCAGTAACCAAGCCGGCGGCCCCACCGTGGAGGGCTGCCTGCGCGCGCGCCGAGTAGGTCCGGTACTTGATCCGGTCCTTCCTGTTGCGGATCTCCACTTGGATGACCATGCCTGCGAGGGCGAGGAAGATGCCTATCGTCGGCCCGTCGGTCCCGTGTTGCGCTCGCCTGGCTTGCCAGTCGCAGGTTCCTCGGACCTCCTGTTCTTGGCAGTTGGAGATTCGTACGGTTGTTCTTCAGTGACAAGGGGGAGGATGGAAGGCTGGAGAGGTTGCTGTCTGGGGTACGCGGAGCTGGCCGAGTTGTTCGCGCGGCGACGCGTTCCCTCGGGCACACCGATCTTGCTGAACATGCCTAACGCTCGGCGCAAAGAGGCCGCGCTGGGACGCGCGCCGGAAGGCTGGCCCGCTCGTCATCGGTGAACTGCCGGTAGCCGATGATCTTGCACAGGTCGCGCCGCCACATCTGCGGGTCGAGCCGGAGGACGCCGCCTGCTCCGGACGGGTCAGCGTAGATCACCGTGCTGCCGTCCTTCGAGATGTCCATGAACAAGTACGACCGGTTCGAAGTGCTGCCGGGCGGTTCACCGAATTCGAAGGAGTCCTGCGGGGCACGCTCCCCAACGCGGTAGATCCGTACGGCGTTGTTGGCGGCGATCAAGAAGCGGCCGTCCCGGTCAACGAACTGCGTGACGGTCGGTGTGACCAGGTCCTCGGCGGTGCTGCGCAGCGGGCCGAGTTCCTTACGCAGCGGGTCACGCCGCCACAGCTCGACGATCGATCCGCGGCGCATCAACCCGAAGTAGCGACCGCTGCGGTCGAACTGCACGGCCAGGATGTCTTCGGTGGTCCTCACAGTCTCGGTGACAGCGCCTGTGGTGATATCAACGATGCGGACATCAGGATCACCCCACGTGACCACGTCCACCTTGTTCGGGGCCGGATAGGGGCCTATCGAGATGTGCGGCTGGCCCTCGGGGGCATCTTTGGGCTGCAGGGCCTTCGCGTCGAAGTGCGCGAGCTCCCGACCGGTGCGCGGATCCCACTGCTGCACCACGGTTCCGGACACCGTGAGCACATTCCCGCCGCCGTCGAAGTAGTACTGGAAGTCCCACTTCCCGGCGTCCCCGGCCGGTACTGCAGGCCCCAGGGTCGACGGCGTGACCGTGGCCAGGGGAGGAGGTTCGGAGGCGGTGATGACGGCCACTTCCCGCAGGGTGGAGACCTCACGGACCGAGATCACGTTCTGTCCCTCCTGGCTGGCGAGCAGGCTACCGTCGCTGCTCAGTCGCATCTGGTCCGTGTCTCCTGCTATCCAGTAGGGCTTGCGCCGCGCGGCTTCGGCAAGCAGGACGCTGTTGTCTCCTACCGCAGGCCGCAGCTGTATGGCGGATCCGTCTGCAAGGATGCTGATCGTGCGGGTTCCGTCGTTGGTGAGCCCCTGCTGGCTGATCTGGAGTACGCCGCCTCCGGGAGCAAGATCGGTGTAGGTGATCAGTGAGTCCTTCGACGAGACGTGGAAGAGCTTTCCGGCGGCGGACACGAACCGGCCGTACGAGGAAGCCGACTTCGCAGGGGTGCGGGAGAGGACCTTGCTCTGAAGCAGGTCCACCACACTCACGGTGTCCTTGTCGTAGATCGCTACCTGGCTGCCCGTCGCGCTGACACCGTCGTTGGAGCAGCTGCCCGCCTTGAAACGCTTGTCCTGCTCGCTGTAAGGCTGTCCTTGCTGGGCGCCGTCGGAGACCCGGATGAGGCTCAGGGCTGTCTCACCGGGCTCTGACCAGCGGCACACCACTGCTGCCGTCCGGTCACCGGAGAGCACGATTTGCTGCACGTCCCTCACGACGACACGTAATGCGTCGGTCGCCGGGTCGTAGGCGAGCAGGGCCGTGTTGTTGTTCCCCCATCCGGAGCGGATCGCCAACAGAGTGCGGTTATCCGGGCCGATCCACAGGTCGTTGCTTTCTTTGTCGCGATCCGCGGGTGCGGGCGTCGAACGCGCGATGGTGCCGCTGTCCAGGTCCCACCAGATCAATTGGTCCAGGACCCTGGCAAGGATCAATGTGCCGTCCACCGACATCGTGGGGTCCATGCCCTTGTTCGAGTCGACGGCTGTTCCCGGTGCCTCAGGCAGCCTGTGCAGCTCACCCATCGGCTGGTCGCCGTCGGCGTTCACAGGGAACCATGCGGCCTTGCCGTCGTCCTGGACGTAACCGGCCCGCTTCCCGTCCGCCGAGACCAGTGGGAACTTCACCTGGCCGACCGAGGGCACCTGTGCGCTGCGGACGTCCCCAGTGGCGGCGTGCACGAAGAGTGTCGCCCGGCCGGTCTTCGAGATGGCCAGCAGGACGTTGCCGTCGAGGCTCGTCTGGAAGGTCCGGACTGTTCCCAGCAGGCCGGAGACCATCCGGCCCTTGTCCGAGTGCATCAGGTAGAGCCGCATCAGCTGATTGCGGGCCTCCTGGGTCGGTGAGGTCTGGTAGGCCGCCAGCGCCAACATCACCGAGCGGGCAGGGTCGGCGGACACCTCGTCCTGCGATGCCTGTGTCAGTGCGCGTGAGGTGGCCAGCGCCTCACGCTCCTGGCTCTGCTGACGCGCGAAGAAGAACAGCGCCGCGAGCGTCACGGCCACCACCGTGATGATCGCGATGCCGGACCGGCGTCTCCGCGCCCGGCGTGCCAGGGAACGACGGTACGTTCGCCCGCTGTCCAGGTAGGCGCGTTCCGCCGTCGTCAAGTCGCCGTCGCGCCCGGTCACCCATTCCTGGGCAACCGCCAGTGCCACGGTGGTTGGCAACAGCTCGGGGGAGCGTTCAGCGCGCTCCCAGCGGTCCATGTCGTGGCGCAGGGACTCCCGCCACTCCAGGAAGGAGCGGTCCTTCGCGGCCCACGCCGCCAGTTTTTCCCAGCCGCTGATCAGAGCCTCGTGTGTGAGCTCCACCGTCTCGACGCCCTCGGCGCTGCGGCCGGTCACCAGCAGTCGGGTGCTGGCGAGTTGCTGGGCGACGCGCCACTCCTGCTCGCCCAGTTCGGTTCGCAGGGCCATCCGGCGTGTCGCGGCCGGCGAGCCCATCGGGACCCGGATGAGCTGGGTGAACAGCCTTTGCGCCGCCAGCTCGTCCTCTTTCGGGACGTGCTCGTTCCAGGCCTGGTCGGCATGGGCACTCAGCGCGCCGGTGACACCGCCGAGGTCTCGGTACGCCTGATAGGTCAGCAGGCCACCGCGCTGTTTCTGCCACAGCAGGTCGAGGGTGAAGCCCAGCAGCGGCAGGGCACCCGGCTCGGTGCCGGTGTCCTCCAGGATTCGGTCCACGAGGGCAGGCTCGTAGTGCACACCGGGGATGGCGTCGACGGGCGCGGTCACTACCTCGCGCAGCCGCTCGGGGCTCAGGGGACCGAGGGCGTGGACGCGTCGGCTGAGGGCGGGCCCGAGGCGAGGATGTGCGAGTGCGATCTCCAGGAAGTCGGCCCGCAAGGTGGTCAGCACCCGGACCGTGCGCGGGAGGGCATCGGCGAACAGGACATCGGCCAGCTCGTCGACGGCCTGCGGGGTGAGCGCGAGCAGTTCCTCGAACTGGTCGACCACCACCAGCAGCCGACGGCTCTTCCGCAGTTCCAGCAGCCGGGGTACGACGTCGGCCAGTCCGCCCTGCCGCAGAACCTCGGTCAGCTCCGTGAGCCGCAGCAGGCGTTGTGTCTCCGACAGCTTGGGTTCCAGCATCGGAAGCAGCACGGCAGCGAGGGCTGCCAGCGGACTGCTGCCGAAGGTCGGGCGCACGACGACGGCTACGGCGCCCGCTTCGCGCAGCCGCGGCACGACCCCGGCCAGCGCGAGAGACGACTTTCCGGCTCCGGAGGCTCCCACGAGTGTGACCCATTGCTCGCTGGCCAGGGCCCGGGCCAGTTCGTTGCTCTCAGCCTGCCGGCCGTAGAAGAGCGGGGCATCGGACTCCTGGAACGCCTTGAGGCTGCGGAACGGCGACGGGGGCAGGGTCAGACCGCGCAGTTGGGGCGATGAATTCAGCAGGCTGGCGGTCGGGATCAGGTAGCTGGCCGAGGGGTGCCCGGACTCGGCAACCGCCATCATGCCGACCACGCCGCCCAGGTCCTCATCCCACACGGGTGTGCCGCTGAAGCCCCTGGAGACCGGATAGCCCGTTCCGGTCAGGTCGACCTGCAGCAACCCCTGGCTCTGCTCCGCCCGCAGGACACCGGAGTGCCATACCCCTCCTGGGCGCCCGGCTGGAAAACCGAAGGCACGCACCGGGTGATCCCACACCATGTCGTCCTCGACCAGCCGAATCGGGACGGCGCCGGGCAACGGGGTATCCAGTCGCAGCACCGCCACGTCCCCGCCACCCGATTCCTGCGGCGGCAGCCAAGTCTCGATGCTCGCGGTCACGCCCGCGCCATCCGACCCGGAGGCGGCCGGCAGTGGCAGATCGATGTGGAGCCGGGCGTCGGCCAGCGGTCCCTGGTCCTGCGGTGTGCCAAGGGCTGCGGACACTACGTGTGCACACGTCAGAGCCAGCTCCGGGGAGACCAGGAATCCCAGGCCCACCGCATCTCCCCGTATACCGCGGATCCGCAGCACTGCCGTATTCAGAGCCTTCGGTCCGGTACCCTCCGCCGCCTGCGGCCCTAACGGGGTCACTGCGCCTGCTCTGCGGGGGCGCCGATCCCGTCGGACGGGGGACGGTGCCAGGTGAGCGAAATCTTGAAGTTGGCCTGGGCCGCCGTACTGGAGATGATCACATCAGCCTCAGCGGACAACGACAGCCCGAACTCGAGGTTGAGCTCGTCGGGTCCGTGGACCATGCCACGGAAGCCATCCACGAAACTCTGCGCGACCGGCCGGATTCCGTTCACCATCTCCCCCAGGGACCGCGAGGCGCGCGCCATCACCTGCCCCGGCCGCGCCACCCTGACCAGGCCGTCCTCGCCGATCGGCGCGATCTCGACCCTCACCACGTCCTGTGGCCCGCCCGCCACGCCGATGGGCAACTCCACCTGATACGCCATGTCTCCCCCTCAGGATTCCCTGGCTCCACCAACTGCGGTTCCCGCGCCACGGCTACGTCCGAATCCCCTCGGCGTGAACCAACCAGCCCACCAGATGGGGCGAACGTACAACACCAAGGTCGGGGAGGAGTGCAGAACAGAAAGCATCGCCAGCAGGTCCAAAGCCCGCAGCAGTACAGGTCAACATTCGGGCGGCACACGATTAGAAGCTCCCGGCTACCGCAAGGGAACGAATCTGTCTCATGAGACACAACGAAGTCTGGAGAATGACGGGCACCGGTTGCTCGTGTTCACTCCGGCCGGTCCGGGTGGGCGGGTGCTGCTCCAGACCCGCCGCGGTGCCCTGATCCAGGACGCGTTCCCCGACCTGGTGACCGCCGCCGCCCAGCTGCCTGACGGCCTGGTCCTCGATGGCGAAGTCCTCGCCTGGGACGTGGAGGCCGGCGCCCTGTCCTTCGAGGGCCTGCAGCGCCCCGCCGCCGCACGCGCCCTGGGCGCCCCCGCCCTCGCGGTCCGCCTGCCTGCCTTCTACGTGGCCTTCGACATCCTGATGGCCGACGGCACCGAACTGCTCACGCTTCCGTACGAGGAGCGCAGGCGCCGCCTGGAGGTCCTGTTCGCCTCCCGCGCACTCACCTCGCCGTGGACGCTCTGACCCTGGGCAAGGCCGTGCACCTTGCCGCGCACCGCCGCAAGCGCCGGGGCCGCCGCCCGCGCGGCTAGCCCGTGGCCGGTTCCCCGGGCCACCCGCGAGGCGGCTCGGGAACCGGGGGTGCGTCGCCGACCGGCATCCCGTCGGTACGGCGGCCGGAGGGCCCCGCGGTTCACCCGTCCGGGTGGCGCGGGGCCTCGCGTACGCGTAGGCGACTTGTGCGGTGCGCTCCCAACCAGCCCCAGAATCGGGGCTATTGACAACAAACAGGATCTTTCGGCATGTTTCCGGCGCGGCCTGACGGTCGGGCCGCCGATGGGTGATCGGAGTGTGTTCCGTGGTGCGTTCGGTTCGTGAGAGTTAGCTTGCCGTTTAAGGTCCGCTGTCGAACGGGGCTCGAACCTGTTCGGCGTTTCCCCAGTTCACCTGATGTGTGAGGGGCCGCGGGCCGATCCTGTCATGAGCGACAGCGCAGTACGGAGGCCGGGATCGTGGGGCTGGTCGAGCATGAGGTTCAACGAGACGCGTTGACGGTGGTGGCGGAGTTCCGCTCGGAGTTATACGCGTGCCTGACCGCGCGGAGCGATGCCCTGTTCGAGTTGTGCGACGCGTTGCTGTGCACCGACGGTCCGGTCCGCACCCTCGTGGACCTGGCGCTGGCTCCAGAGCATCGGCGCGGGCACGGGGCCTTGTACTCCGGGATCAACCACGGTCGGATCGACGTCGCCAGGCTGCGTCGGGCACTGACCAGCATCCCGCTTCCCCGAGCAGGCGACGGGCGGCTGGTGCTGGCGGTAGACGTCTCCCCGTGGTTGCATCCGGACGCCGACACCTCCTCAGACCGCTCCTTCTGCCATACCTTCGGCCGGGGCCCGGGCAAGCACCAGATGGTGCCCGGCTGGCCGTACTCGATCGTCGCCGCGCTGGAGACCGGCCGGACCTCGTGGACAGCACTGCTCGACGCAATCCGGCTGGAGCCCGGCGCCGACTTGGCCGCAGTCACCGCCGACCAAGCCCGCGACGTCGTCCAACGTCTCGTGGACGTCGGCCAGTGGCGCAACGGGGACCCGAAGGTCTTGGTCGTGCTGGACGCGGGCTACGACGCGCCCCGCATCGCCCACCTCCTGACCGACCTGCCAGTGGAGGTTCTGGGCAGGCTCCGTTCTGACCGGGTGATGCGTAAGCCCGTTCCGGTGCCGTGGATCTGCCCGCCGCAGGGCGGCCGCCCGCCCAAGCATGGCGGTGAGTTCGTCTTCGGCCGGCCCGATACCTGGGGTGATCCATACGCGGTCACCGTCACGGACACCGACAGGTATGGGACCGCGACTGCGCAAGCGTGGGACCGGCTGCATCCCCGGCTCACCCGCCGGGCGGCATGGGGCGATCACGAAGGGCCGCTGCCGATCATCGAGGGCACCGTGATCCGCCTGTCGGTCGAGAAACTGCCCAGCGGCGGCGTGAACAAGCCCGTCTGGCTGTGGTGGTCGGGCACCGGCGCCGATCCCCAGGACGTCGACCGCTGTTGGCAGGCGTTCCTTCGCCGGTTCGACGTCGAGCACACCTTCCGACTGCTCAAGCAGACTCTCGGCTGGACCCGGCCCAAACTGCGGGACTCGCAGGCCGCCGACCGCTGGACTTGGATCGTCCTGGCCGCGCACGCTCAGCTTCGCCTGGCCCGCCCGCTCGCGCGGGATCTGCGTCGGCCGTGGGAGCGGCCGGCGGAACCGAACAGACTCACCCCCGCCCGGGTCCGTCGCGGGTTCAGGAACCTGCACGCGAAGACGGGCACGCCAGCCGGTGCACCGAAACCCACCCGTACCGGCCCCGGCCGCCCGCTCGGCTCGAAGAACCGGCGGCCCGCCACCCGCTACGACGTCGGACGCGTCCTCGCCACCGGCGAGTCCTACACCCGACCCGCACACCACAAGAAGGGGACGAAGCCCCGGCGAACTGGATGAACAGCAAGAACGGCAGACTAGGGCCATGGACTCAGGACTTGCTGCGCTGCTGGGCGCCGCCGTCGGCTCCGCCACCACTCTCGGGGCCGCAATCGTCAACGGCCGTGCTCAGGCCCGGTCCCAGCACGCCCAATGGAGCCGCCAGCATCGCCGCGACGCATACGCCGGCTACCTGAGCGCTCTCCATGACCGCGACATCGCCATGGACGTCGTCCTCGACGCGCTGCGTTCAGACCAACCCGACCTGCCCGACATCGACGAGAAGATAGGCCGCTTCATCACCCTGGCCCGTGAGGTCCACCGCGCTTGCGAAATCGTCATCCTCGAAGGGCCAGCGTCCCTCGCGGAAGTCGCGGAACGCGTTACCAACGCCTCCGCCGATCTCGCACACGTCATGCGACAGATGGCCGAGAACGCCCACGCGGGGAACACCACCCACAGGACCGAAGACATCGCCCTTGCCGCCGAACGAGAACGGACCCTCTACGAAGCCGTCAAGGACTTCCGCCTCGCGGCCCGCAGCACCATCGGCAAAGCCAACTGATCCAGGGACTCCGAGCCCGTCCCCCAGACCCTTGGGCGATTGAGGCGTTGTTCAGCCTGGAACGTTAAACGGCAAGGTTAGTGCCTGTGTTCAATCTTCCGGGCAGTGTTTCCCCAGGTCAGGATTCGAACATGGCTGATTCGCGGGGGCCGACAGCGGAACCCAGCCGTCTGGTGAGGGCCGTTCGGGTCTGGCCGAGATACGGGTCATAGGGGCAACGGGATGATCTTGAAGCCACCGTGGAACCTCTGGTCCAGAAGTGATGGCGCCCGAGCAGCAGTGCGGTACCGGCATCGGAGGGATGGCTCCTGCCGGCCTCATCGGCAGCGGCGGTGATGTCTGGTCTGCTGCTGCGGTTGGCAGTTTGTCTCCCTGTGGAGGGTGATATGACGGATTTTCCTGGTGTTTCGGCCTCGTCCATTACGACGGATTCCTGGGAGCCGTTTGTCGAGGAGGGCCGGGAGATGGGGCAGGTCCATTTCCTGGTGCAGAAGGAAGGCGGCCTGATGGGGGGCCTGTGGAGGACCGACCCTGAGATCGGCGCGGAGATCCCTTACGACGTGACGGGTTCCGACACGTTCCACGTCCTGCAGGGTGAAGCGGAGCTGGAGACCCCGGACGGCAAGAAGATCGACCTCATCGCCGGGGGCATCTACTCCTTCCCGGACGGGTTCAGCGCGACCTGGCGCACCCGCTCGCCGTTCGTGAAGTTCTTCGTCATCGCCTGACCACGGCCACGGCAACCGGCCGGCCCGAACGCCCCGGCTGTCGGCACCATCCCGGAAACGGGCACGTCGGCCGCTGTCACCGACCCACGACGGCGACCATCTGCGCCTGGCGCCGGAAGACCGAAGGGATCCAGTAGTGAGCAAGGCAGATTCTCGTCCGGATGCCGTGATCATCGGTGGCGGGTTCGCCGGTGTGACGGCGGCGCGTGAGCTGACGATGCGCGGACGCCGCGCGGTGCTGGTCGAATCACGTGACCGGCTGGGTGGGCGGACTTACACGAAGGACCACGACGGGCACGCCATGGAGTTCGGCGGCACGTGGGTGCATCCGCTCCAGCCGAACGTGTGGGCCGAGATGCAGCGCTACGGCATCGAAACCGAGCCGTTGCCGGTTGTGGAAGGGCTGCGCCAGGCCGTCGTCTCCGGCGGACGCGTCGTGGACCTTTCCGACGACGACGTCGCCCGCGCGATGGAGCTGCTCAACCAGTTCTGCTCGCCGGGCACGGAGTTGTTCCCGGAGCCGTACACGGAAGCGTGGGGTCCGGATCCGCAAGGCATCGGTGACCGTTCGTTCCGCGAGCAGCTGGAGACGGTGAAGGCCGACCCGGTGCTGTATGACTGGCTGGAGTCGATGTGCTGCGCGGTGGCGCTCGGCCCGCTCGACAAGTCCGCGGTCACCGAATACTTGCGCACCTACGCTTTGTCGGGGTGGAGCGCCGAGCAGGCTTCGGCCGCTCTGACGGCGACGAAGCTGGTGAAGGGCACGCGCGAGCTGATCGACGGCATCGCGGGGCACGCCACGCTCACCGACTTCCGCCTCAACTCGCACGTCACGCGTGTTGTCCAGAGCGATGGCGAGGTACGCGTCGAGCTCGCGGGTGGTGACACGATCACCGCGCCCACGGCTGTGATCGCGCTGCCGATGAACGTCCTGAACAGTGTGGAGTTCGAGCCCCGCCTGTCCGACACCAAGCGGAGGGCCGCCGATGAGCGGCACGCCGGCGCCGGCCGCAAGAGCATCGTCAAGGTCAAGGGCGACATCGGGAACGTGAGCGTGCTCGCCCCCGAGGCGTACGCGGTCAACTGGGTGGTCACCTACGCGAAGGGCGGCCCGGAAGGCACCTGGGTCGTCGCGTTCTCCAGCAACCCCGACCGGCTGCCCATGACCGCCTTCGACGACACCGCCGGCATGCAGGAAGCACTCCAGCCCCTGCTCCCCGGCGTCGAGGTGGAATCCGTTGTCGGCTGGGACTGGTCCAACGACCCGCTCTCCCTGGGCACCTGGTGCATCTACCGGCCCGGACAGCTGGCAAGCATCCTGCCCGACCTGCGCACCACCGAGGGACGGTTGTTCTTCGCGGGTGCCGACTCCGCGATCGGGTGGCGCTCGTTCATTGACGGGGCGATCCAGAGCGGCTATCACACTGCCCGCCATATCGACGAGTACCTGACGAACGGCAGCCGGTAGGCGAGACCGCCGCTGGGACCCCGACCCTGTCGGACCTGGGCCGCGCCGCCCAGGTCTGAGAGGCAATTCACGGGGCGGGCGGCGTGCTGCCGCTCCCGCCGGGACCGGCAGGCTGGTCACGGCGTTGGCGGCCTCGCTGGACCGCGTTGGTCAGGAGCCGGGCCGCCACGCCGAGGAGCAGCAGGTTCAGCGTGATCTGTCCCGTGGTCAGCAGCCGGGCGCTCTCGCTGCGCGCGGTGATGTCCCCGAACCCGACCGTGCTGAACACGGTCATCGCGAAGTACAGCGCGTCGGTGCGCGACAGGAGTTCGCTGAAACTGCCCGGCGTGGTGTGCTCCAGGAGGAAGCATGCGGTGGCGTAGAGCAGGATGAACAGCGGCACGGTGATCGCCATGGCCTCCATGGCCTTCAGGCCGGGCCGCGGAGCAAGAGTGATCTGGTAGATCTGCCAGGCCAGGAGCCCTGCCACAGCCGCGATACCGCCGAGGAGCGCGAGGACGGTGGTGGCCGTGAAGGCCGAGTCCATGGGCAGCAGGTAGTAGGCGGCCACCAGGAGTGCCGCGGTTACCAGCGAACGCACTGAGGCGAGCAGTACCTGTCGACGGTGACGACCCGAGTTTCCGTTCACGATTCCACCCCGACCGCAGCGCATGCCCTGAGCCCAACCTCCCCGGTGGCCGGGGTGCTGCGCGGCAGGCACGCCAAGAGGTCACCGACTTGGCCGCTCGCGCGTCCGCGATGTCATTGCCGCAACAAGGGGGAGGGGGGCCACAAGGGTGGTCGGGAGAGCAGAACCGCAGGGGCGCACGGCGTCGCCAACCGGGTCCGGGGTGATCAGCGTTCGATCATGAAGCGGCATGTACGGCCGCGTCCTCCCGAGGAGTGGGTGATGACCGCTTCCGGCTCCGGCCGCGAAACCGCCTCGTCCAGCGGGTGGGACGCCCGCCTGTACTGGCGGTGGATCGCTTACAACACGCTCGCCTTCGTCACCGTGCTGACCGTCGGGTTCCTGCTGATCCTGCTGGGCAACGACGTGCTCCACATGAACCTGGCCAGCCACAACGTGATCCTCGCGCTCCTGATCGCGACCCTGGGAGCCGCGCTGTTCGGCGGAGTCCTGGGAGCGCTGCAATGGCTGGTCGTCAAGGAGCGGGTCCCCGTCCCGCGCAAGGTGTGGATCACCTCCAACGTCGGTCCGGCGCTGCTCGCATGGCTGGTGGTGATCATGCCCGCCGTGATCAGCGCGCAGGACTCCCGCGAGACGGTTTCGACGGTCTATCTGCTGGCCGCAAGCCAGAGCCTGGCTCTGGGGCCCCTGCTCGGCCTGTCGCAGTCACTGGTCCTCCGCAAGGTCACCACACGCTGGAAATGGTGGATCGGAGCCAACCTCGCCTCCTGGCTCATCGTGGACGCCGCCATCTACCTGCTCTCCCGATGGACCGACGACCTCAATGTGCTCACCGGCGCCGGCTCGCTGATCGAGGTCTACCTGACCCTGATCGCCACCACACCCCTGACCGGCAGGGCACTGCTATGGGTGCTGGCACCCACAGCCCTGACCCCGGCCCGTTGACGCTGGATCAAGTACCAGAGGGCTGGCTTCCCAAGCCGTGATGAGGATGCTGCGCGAGCACGACGAGTACGCCGCAGCGATCTCGGCACCACAGTAGGCCCGTCAGTTGTTCAAGATCATCCCGTTGCCCCTCTGACCCGTATCTTGGTCAGCCTCCCCCGTTCGCCTGTCGGGTGGGTTGCCGCCGTGGGAAGCTGGGTTCGGTCACCGACTCGGGTTGGTCCGGATGGCGTTCGCCATGGTGACTGCCGTGACAATCCGGTAGAACGATGCCGAATCGGTCAGTCCCGTTGGGCTTCGCGGGACGTAGTTGCCCGGCCCGGCGGGACTGGCGGCGGGTGATGCGCCTGGTCATGAGGGTGACCGCGGCCCAGGTGATCAGCGATTCGGAATGCTGGATCAGGCGTTCGTAGTCGCGGGCATGCCGGCGGGCGTGCATGACCCAGGCGATTGACCTCTCGACCACCCAGCGCCGGGGCAGCAGGACAAATCCCTTGGCGTCCCTGGGCCGGCTGACGGTCTTCAGAGTGAGGTTCAGGTACTTCTTCGCCCAGGTCACGAGCTGTCCGGCATAGCCGGAGTCGGCCCAGACGATCGTGATCTCGGGGTGCATGAGGCGGAGCCGGAACAGGACTTCCTTGGCGGCGTCCCGGTCGGTCATGTCGGCCGGGGTGACCATCACGAACAGCGGCAGGCCCTTGGTGTCCACGACCATGTGGCGCTTGCGACCGTTGATCTTCTTCGCACCGTCGTAGCCGCGTGAGTCGCGGCCGACGGTCTCCGCAGCCTTGACGGACTGCGAGTTGATGACGGTCGCGACCGCGCCGGGGGCCCGTCCCATGTCGCGGCGGACCCGTTTGCGCAGGTGGTCGCGGATCTGGCCGACGACGCCGGCCGCTGCCCAGCGGGCCATGAACCCGTAACAGGTCCGCCAGGGCGGGAAGTCCTTCGGCAGCGCCCGCCACTTGCATCCGGTGTCCACGACGTAGCGGATCGCGTCCACGATCTCGCGCCGCGGGTGCTTCTCCGGCCGCCCGCCGGTCCTCGTCTCGCAGGCCGGCGTGGGCAGCAGAGGTTCGATCAAGGCCCACTCGTCGTCCCAGGTGTCCGAGGGATAGCAGCGGCGCCTGCCCATGCTGCCTCCTCCCTTCGGATCCGGACGGGGGTTGCGGGCCTCGGCTCTCCCTCGTCGGGGAGATGCCCTCTGGCCACCGGGGTCGTTGAATGTGGGGATGTCTTGTGAGCGGACGGATCCGGAAGTGCCGCAGGCACCAGACGGTCAGGCGCGGGTGACGCCGTATCCGCTGTCGTTGAGCGCGGTGGTCCACACGTCACCGTCGAACCACTTGCTGATGTCGGGCCGTAGGGTGGTGATGGTGTTCATCCGGGCCTGCCAGTCGTGGCCCGCCGGGCCGCGGCTCGCCTGACAGCCGGTGCAGCCGTCCTCGCCGTGGATGTGGCCGGCCATCCACGCGTTGACGTTGATGTTGACGATGACGTTGTAGAGTCCCCGCCGCTCTCTGCCAACGAGTCGGGTACTCCTGCGAGGACAAGGGCCGGTTCCGGGTTGTCGAGCGGCGGCATGGGGCCCGCCCGATCCCGGCCTCGGCGCTGCTGTCCCTGAAACTCTGCCGCTGCTCAGCGATGCGATCCGCGAAGGCGGCGGGATCGAAGTACCTCCGGGCAGAGCGCTCCTGAATGCCCATCTACTGGGAGATCGCACGCATGTTCTGCTCGATGGCGTCGGCGATGCTGCCCGGGCGGACAGTCACGCCGCGCCGGGCCAGTTCGCTGAGAGTCTCGGCGACCGCTTCCTGAAAGGCCTTGGTGTTCCGCATGGGCCCATCGTCGCGCAGAACGCCCGTGCCGGGGACCGCGTCGGCTGTTTCGGCGTCAGTACCCGCTCGCGTCTTCACCTCCCTCGTACGGTTCGTGGACGGGGAAGCCGGGGGCGTCCGGCGCACCCTGGGTCGGTTGCGGCGCGCGGGGCTGACGTAGCGTTCGGGCATGAGCATGTCGCAGCCTCCCGGCCCTTATGGGTCTGTGCATCCCCCGAATCCGTACGGTGGACAGCTGCACGCCCCGCAGCCCACACCCCACCCGCATCAGCAGCCGTACCCGGGCCATCCCCATCCGCCGCAGCCGTATCCCGGTCAAGGAGTGTGGGGCCAGCCCCCGATGGGCCCGCCGCGCAAGGACCGGACGGGCAGGGTGATCGCGATCGTCGCGGGCTCGGTCGTGGTGCTCGGCGTCCTCGGATTCGGCGTGAAGCTGCTGGCGGGGGCCGGATCCTCGGCGAGCGGATCCGGCTTCCCCGAGGCCCGGTACCGGCTCACCGTTCCCAAGACCATGCTGAACGGCAAGTACGAGCTGGCCCAGGACCTGTCGGACAGCGAAGGCAAGAAGGCCCTGAAGGGCAGCTACGACTCGAAGATGCGCAACCAGAAGCCGGTCGTCGGCCAGTACACCTCCAACTCCCCGAAGGGAGAGGGCGCCCTGGTCTTCTCCGGGATGTACGGCCAGTTCAAGGACCCCGATGGCGCACGCAGGAAGATGCTGGGCGGCGCGGCGGACGCCGAAGGCGCCACCCTGGCGGTCCCCGCCCGGGAGATCACACCCCCCGGTTCCGGCATCACCCTGTCGTGCCAGGTGCTGACCATGAGGCGGGCCGGTGCCGAGAGCACCCTGCCGATGTGCGCCTGGGCGGATGAGAACACCGGCGCCTCGGTCGGCGTGGTCACCCCGGAGATCGTGGGGCAGACGCCCGGATCCGTTGACCTGGCCAAGGTCGCCGAGACCACCTTGAAGGTGCGGGCCGAGTCCCGGCAGCCGATCGGCTGACCGCCGCCGCTCCCTCCCGCGCTGAGCCGAGAATATGCGGCCCCTGTCATCAGGGGCGGCAACCTCGACGGGCGAACCAGTGACCACCAACGGCCCGCCGTCCTGGCCTCCAGTGCCGTTGACGGCGAAGTACCGCGCCGCGGGCTGCACGACCGCCTGGTTCGAGCCGCCACCCGGCGACGGCGCGCGCCGCTCGTCGGTAACGGCGGCGACCGTCACCGTCCACCCACCGCCTCCCGGCACAAAGACCGTGCGCAGCGGGGTCACCCGTACCGCCGCGGGGCTGCCGGCACCGCGGGACCGGGCGGGGAGTTCAGCCTGCGGCGCCATCTTCCGCACCGCCGCCCCCACCGGGCTGTCGGGGGCGGACGGGTCGGCGCGCAGCCACAGCTCCACGAAGTACGCGGCCGTTCCTGCCGGGTCGGCCTGTACCCGGGTGCTGCTCGGCATCGGGGCCGGGGCAGCCTGGGCAGCGGTCCCGGCCGGGGAGGCCAGGGCGACGGCCAGGGCCAGGGGGCCGGCCGCGAGCGCGGACCAGACACCGATCCGGGCCAGCCGCGGACCGTGAGATACGGGCCGGCCAGCGGGGACGGTCTCCGGCCGCGAGGCCCGCAGCGGCTTCGAGACCGCGGCCCGGCGGGCGGACCGCTCCCGGCCGGGAGGGAGGGTGCGACGACGTGTCATGAGGACCTTCCGAGGGGGAGTGAGGTTGCTTGCCCCCAGAGAACGGCAGCGCCTTCACCGCTTCGCTCACCACGAGAACCCCCGCGCCGTCACGGCTGAGCCACGGCGGTGGGGGGGGGGGGGGGGGGGGGGGGGGGGCCCCCCCCCGCCCCCCCCCCCCCACCTCCCCACTACAGGTCACAGCCTCAAAAGACCCCAGACTCACCAGCCGCGCGGAAACCTCACCAGCAGCGCGCTCGCCACCTCACGAACACTC
>NZ_JBGWAB010000162.1:0-16224 GCF_041862025.1 Streptomyces sp. AB3(2024) | reverse complement strand
CCAAACACGACGCTCTTCCTATCTCGCCCGGCGCGCCCTCGCCCCGGGCCGCGGGCGCCACGGCCGCCTTGTCGGAGGACCCGCCGGAGCCGTCGGCGCCGCAGCCGGTGAGCACGAGGGCGCCGGCCAGCGACAGCGCGGCCAGCGCCGCCGCCGTACGGCGTCCGGTGTCGAACGTGTGGGTCGAGCGCATCGTCAGTACCCCCCGGGGATCGGCTGATGTCGCCGCTTCGACGTTCAGGGTGGGGCCGCGGGTTTCGTACGCACGGTTGCGGAGCAGTCCCGATGCGGTCACGTTCCGGCCTCGCCGGGGGGTCTGAGACCATGTGTCCATGCACGAAGCGGACATGCGTACGGACCGGCAGGCCCCCACCCGCCACGTCGTCGTCATCGGCGGCGGCATCGCGGGCCTCGCGGCCGCCCACCGGCTGCTCGCCGACGGCGTCCGCGTCACCCTCCTGGAGGCCGGTCCGCGCCTCGGCGGCAAGCTGTACGCGGGCGAGCTCGCCGGGGTCCCCGTCGACCTCGGCGCCGAGTCCGTCCTCGCCCGCCGCCCCGAAGCCGTGGACCTGGCCCGGGCCGTGGGGCTCGGCGACGCGCTCCAGCCGCCCGCCACCGCGACCGCCCACCTGTGGACCCGGGGCGCGCTGCGCCCGATGCCGCGCGGCCACGTCATGGGCGTGCCCGGCGACACGGCCCCGCTCGCGGCCTCCGGCGTCCTGTCCGCCGAGGGCCTCGCCCGCATCGCCGCCGACACCGGCCTCCCGCCCACGGAGGTCGGCGACGACGTGGCCGTCGGCGCGTACGTCGCCGCCCGGATGGGCCGCGAGGTCGTGGACCGGCTGGTCGAACCGCTGCTCGGCGGGGTCTACGCGGGCGACGCCTACCGGATCTCGATGCGCGCCGCCGTCCCCGCGCTCTTCGAGGCCGTGCGCACCCACCCCACGCTGACCGGGAGCGTCCGCGCGGTCCAGGCGGCGGCCGCGGAGCGGACCACCGTCATCGGCGCGGCGGCCACCGGCGCCTTCTTCGCCGGGATCTCCGGCGGCATCGGCCGACTGCCGATCGCCGTCGCCGACGCCTGCAGGGCCGCCGGGGCGCGGATCCTGACCGGCGCCGCCGTGAGCGGGATCGGCCGGACGCCCGGGGGCTGGCGGATCACGACCGCCGACGAGGTCCTCGACGCCGACGGGGTGGTCCTCGCCGTCCCGGCCGGGCCCGCCGCCCGGCTGCTCGGGGCGCTCGCCCCGGCCGCGGCCGCCGCGCTGCACGAGGTCGAGTACGCCTCCATGGCCCTGGTCACGATGGCCTTCCGGCGCTCCGACCTGCCCGCCCCGATCGCCGGGGGCGGCGCCAGCGGGTTCCTCGTACCGCCCGTCGACGGCCGGACGATCAAAGCCTCCACCTTCTCCAGCAACAAGTGGGCCTGGGCCGGAGCCGATCCGGACCTGTTCCTCCTGCGGACCTCCGTCGGCCGGCACGGCGACGAGGGCGACCTCGGGCGCGAGGACGGCGAGCTGGTCGACGTCTCCCTCACCGACCTCGGCGAGGCCGTCGGCCTCGCGGCCCGGCCGGTGGCCTCCACCGTCACCCGCTGGGACGGCGGACTGCCGCAGTACCCCGTGGGCCACCTCGCCCGGGTCGCCCGGATCCGGGCCGCCGTGGCCGAGCTGCCGGGCTTCGCCGTCTGCGGAGCCGTCTACGACGGGGTCGGGATCCCGGCCTGCGTCGCGAGCGCCGGGAAGGCCGCCGACGCGGTGACGGCCGGGATGGCCGCGATGGCCACCCCTGGCACGGACCACTGATCAGTACACGGGACAATGGACACATGACTGCACCAGAGAAGATCCCCAACGCGGGGAAGAAGGCGAAGGACCTCAACGAGGTCATCCGTTACACCCTGTGGTCCGTCTTCAAGCTGAAGGACATCCTCCCGGAGGACCGCACCGGCTTCGCCGACGAGGTCCAGGAGCTCTTCGACCAGCTGGCCGCCAAGGACATCACCGTCCGCGGCACCTACGACCTCTCCGGCCTGCGCGCCGACGCCGACATCATGGTCTGGTGGCACGCGGAGACCGCGGACGAGCTGCAGACCGCGTACAACCTCTTCCGCCGCACCAAGCTGGGCCGCGCCCTGGAGCCGGTCTGGTCGAACATGGCCCTGCACCGCCCGGCCGAGTTCAACAAGTCCCACATCCCGGCCTTCCTGGCCGACGAGGTCGCCCGCGACTACGTCAGCGTCTACCCCTTCGTGCGCTCGTACGACTGGTACCTGCTGCCCGACGAGGACCGCCGCCGCATGCTCGCCGACCACGGCAAGATGGCCCGCGGTTACCCGGACGTGCGCGCCAACACCGTGGCCTCGTTCTCGCTGGGCGACTACGAGTGGCTGCTGGCCTTCGAGGCGGACGAGCTCTACCGCATCGTCGACCTCATGCGTCACCTGCGTGCCTCCGAGGCCCGGATGCACGTCCGCGAAGAGGTGCCCTTCTACACCGGGCGCCGCAAGTCCGTCGCCGATCTGGTGGCCGGACTCGCCTAGACCTCCCCTGGGGGGAAGGTCCGGGGGACCGCTCGTGACACAAGAGCGGCCTCCGGGGATCGGGAGGCCCTGCCCCCGAATCGACGCAGCCGGAGACCCCGCCCGGAAGTTCAGACGACTGGCGGCAGCAGCGCCCTGGGAGCGCCCGCTGCCCGGTCGTCCAGCGACACCGGTGCGGGCTCCGGATGCGGCGCACACGTGACGCGCCACCCCGGGGTGGCGCCCGTGAGCAGGTACCGCTCCACCCGCCGGTCCACGCAGCCGTTGCGTCCGCCGGCCACCCCGTGGGTGCCGGCTCCCTCCTCCGTGACCAGCGAGGCCCCGCCGCCGAGCCGCCGTTGCAGCTCCAGCGCACCCGGGTACGGGGTCGCCCCGTCCCGTTCCGCCGCCACGATCAGCGTGGGGGGCAGCCGCCCCGGACCCGCCCCGACGTCGGCGGGGCGCTGCCGCCCGGCCACCGGCCAGGAGGCGCACGGCAGGTTCAGGAAGGCGTTGGCCCAGGTCTCGAAGGGCGCGCGGCGGGCCAGTTCGGTGTTGTCGCGGTCCCAGGTCTCCCAGTCGGCGGGCCACGGGGCGTCGTTGCACAGCACCGCCGTGTACACGGCGGTCGCGTTCTCCGCCTCCGCCGCCGTCCGCGGATCGCGCGCGGCCTGACGTGTCAACGGCTCCGAGTCCCCGCGCAGGAAGGCCGCCAGGGCCGCGGCCCGCTCCGGCCAGACGTCGTCGTAGTACGCCGTCTGGAGGTACGCGGCGTGCAGTTCGCCGGTCCCCACGACCCCGCCCGCGGGAGTGCGGGCCACCGTCGCGCGGACCCGCTCGTAAGCCGCCCGTACCGCCCCGGGCGTGGCACCCAGCCCGTACACGGAGTGGTGCCGGGCGGTCCAGGCGAGGAAGTCGGCCCAGCGGCGCTCGAAGGCGGGTGCCTGGGCGAGGTTGCCGAGGTACCAGATGCGGCGCGGATCGGGGTCGACGGCCGAGTCGAACACCATGCGGCGCACGTGGTCCGGGTACCGGGTCGCGTACACGGCCCCCAGGTAGGTCCCGTACGAGGCCCCCACGAAGGTCAGCCGGCGCTCGCCGAGCGCGGCCCGCAGCACGTACAGGTCACGGACGTTGTTCAGGGTCGTGTAGTGCGCGAGCGCGGCGCCGGCGTGCCGGGCGCAGCCCCGCGCGTAGGCCCGTGCGGCGGCGAGCCGCTCCCGCTTGTAGGCCGGTGGGGGCACGGCCGGGACCTGGGTGGGGCCCTGCGGCCGTTCGTCCGGGTCCTGGCAGGACAGCGGGGCCGAACGGCCCACTCCGCGCGGGGCGTAGCCGACGAGGTCGTAGGCGGCCGCGATCCGGCTCCACGCGGGGCGGCCCCCGAGCAGCGGGAAGTAGGTCCCCGACGCCCCGGGGCCGCCCGGGTTGTACACGAGCGAGCCCTGTCGGACGGCGTTCCCACGGCCGGTGGCCGGGATCCGGCTGACGGTGAGGGAGATCTGCGGGCCCCCCGGGCGGGCGTAGTCCAGCGGGACCCGCAGTGCCGCGCAGCGCACGGCCCCGGGCAGTTCCTCGGCGGCGGGGCAGGGACCGAAGCCGAGCCGGGCGGCGCCGGCCCGGCGGGCGGCCAGTTCGGCCCCGGCGTCCTCGGCGGCGGTGCGGGCGTCCCGGGGGGCGGCGGTCGCGGCGGGGGCCGGGAGGCACAGGGCGAGGGAGAGGAGCGCGGCGGCGGCTCCGTAACGGTGTGTACGCCTCGTCCGCATCGCGACCCCTTCGTCTCATCGTCCGATCCGATGAGATGTCAAGGCCGTACCGCTGTACAGGCCCGCGCCCGGGTGTCGCCGCCGCTACCCCCGGTTGCCGTACGCGGGATCAGGAACTGCTGCCGCAGCTGGAGCTGCTGCTGGAACAGCTGGAGCTGCTGCCGCCACAGCTGGAGCTGCTGCCGGAACAGCTGGAACCGCTGCTGCCACAGCTCGAACCGCTGCTGCCGCAACTCGAACCGCCGCCCCCGCAGCCGGATCCGGAGGACCCCCCGCAGCCGCTGCCCGAGGAACCGCAGCCGCCCGAACCGGTGGAGGAGCCGCCGTCGCTCGCGGCGCACCAGAACACCGGGAGGAGGTCGGCGGACGAGGTGGACGACGTGCGCGACGTGTGCGACGTGTGCGACGTCGAAGACGCGCGCGAGCCGTGCGGCCCGGTACCGGTACGCGTACGGTTCCGCGACTGGGCCGCGGCCAGCCGCGTGCTCCGTGCGGCGGGCAGCAGCTGCCGCCGCAGCTCCGGATCCCGCAGGCCCCGCAGCCCGAACAGGGCCGTCTGCACGTGCTCGGCCGGGTCGCCCGCGTACCGCGCCCGCATCCCGGCCAGCGCGGCCCGGCCCGCCGGGGTGATCCGCCGCCGGGCCCGCTTCGCGCACACGCCGCCGACGGCGATCCCGGCCAGCAGCGCGGGAAGCACCTTGAGGATGAACGGCACCTGGGGGGCTGGATCCAGGGCCCACGCCACGAAGGTCAGCGGCAGCGACACCGGCACCAGCATCCCGCACACCAGGGCCTGGACCAGCCCCCACCGCCGCAGCCCGCGCCCCGTGCCGGGCGGAGCGATCAGCCCGCGGGCCGCCAGCCCGTCCCCGGTCTCCTGGACGGACGGGTCGAGCATGGCGGCGTAGCGCACCTGGTACAGCCACCCCGAGGGTGCCTGACGCAGCGCCAGCAGCACGGCGCGCTCGGCGGGGTCCGTGGCCGGCGCCCCGGGCCGCGCCTGGACGATGCCGGGGCCGCCGCCCGCCAGCCGGCCGTCGCCCAGCAGCGAGACGAGCGCGGCGTCGACGACCGCGCCGGGACCGCCCGCCAGGAAGGCGGCCTCCGACAGGTCGTGCAGGGTGGGCGAGGTCCCGGGCACCCGGGGCCTCGCCCGGAACAGGGCGCGCAGCAGCAGCGCGCTGGAGCCGAGGACGGCGGCCCAGACGGCGATGGCGACGGCGTTCACGCGGCTCTCCCCGTCAGGGTGCGGGCCCAGCGCACGAGGCGGCCCGGCGGCCGGACCCCGGTCCGGTCCCGCCACCAGGCGGTGAGCCGGCGGCGGGCGGCCGGGTCGGCGGGCAGGTCCTGGATCAGCAGGTGCTCGGCGAAGTCCAGGGCGTCGCGGCGGTACCCGGACGTCATGGGGCGGTGGCGGGCGTAGCCGAGGAAGGCCTCGCGGTAGGAGCCGGGCCCGCCCAGGATCCCCGGCAGCTCGGGCGCGACCTTCGCGACGACCGAGGCCCGCTTGGCGGCCAGGGCCCGGGCCTGGACCCGGATCCGCTGACGGTCGAAGCCCTCGGGCACCGGGGTACCGGCGACCAGAGCCGACAGCAGGGCCGCCTGCCCGAGCCCCACGCGGGTACGGGCGGCGTCGAGCCCCCGGACACCCCCGGCACCGCCGACGGGTATCGCGGTGCCGGACGTGCCCGCGCCGGCGGGCGTGGCCCCCGGGCCGCGGCCCGCGCCACTGCCGCCGGCCGTCACCACCTCGCGGATCCGGACCAGTTCGGCGGCCAGTTCCGCCTCCGCGGGGAAGTCGTCGTCCCGCTCCAGCAGGACCCCCGGCGGGTCCACCCGCTCCCGCAGCGCCGCCAGCACGTCGAGCACCACCGGCGGAACCGGGTGCGCGTGGGTGTCGTGCCACACGCCGTCGCGCTCCACGCCCCCGGCCACGTGCACGTACGCGAGGGCCTCCAGCGGGATCCCGTCCAGCACCGCCGACGGGTCCTCGCCGCGGTTCACCCGGTTCGTGTGCAGGTTGGCCACGTCGACGAGCAGCCGTACGCCGGTCCGTTCCACCAGCTCCGTCAGGAACCGTGCCTCCGTCAGCTCCTCCCCGGGCCAGGAGACCAGCGCGGCGATGTTCTCCAGTGCCAGCGGCACCGGCAGCGCGTCCTGCGCGATCCGGACGTTCTCGCAGAGCACGTCCAGCGCGTCCCGGGTGCGCGGCACCGGCAGCAGGTGTCCGGCCTCCAGCACGGGGGAGGAAGTGCGTACGAAGGCGATGTGCTCGGTGACCAGCGGCGCCCCCAGGGCCACCGCCCGCTCCCCGAGCGCGGCCAGCTTCGCCGGATCGGGACGGTCGGCGCCGCCCAGACCCAGCGAGACCCCGTGCGGGACGACCCGCACCCCGCGCTCGCGCAGCCGCAGCAGAGACTCGGGCAGATGACCCGGGCAGACGTTCTCGGCGACGACCTCGACCCAGTCCAGGTGTTCCAGCCGCTCCACGGCGTCCGCGATCTCCGGCCGCCAGCCGATGCCCACCCCCAGGCGTGCCATGGGCTTCATGGTCCCCCTCGCCCCCTTTCGCCGGCCCCCGCCGGTGCTCACCGGCCCGCATCCGTGCCCGGCGGTCCGTATGTCCGAGTGATGGCCCCGGCGGTGCGGGGTCAACCGTGGGAAGGGGACGTTCAGAGCAACATTTGAGGTTCCCGGCGTCAGAGCCGGGCCCGCAGGGCCGGGTGGTCCGAGACCACGGTGCAGGAGCCGGGGGCGATCTCGATGACCCCCAAGGACACTCATGTACTGATTCGTGCAAGATCCAGGCGATAGTAGCGGGCCCCGGGGTCCTGGACTGCCTCTCAGGAGTATCAGGTGGTGCGAGCGGGCCTTCAGCTCGGCTGCCCACGCCAACGCGTGCTGCTGTGCGGACGGCCGCACTGCTGCGGCTCACCGGGCATGCACAGCGGCAGCGCGGGGCCGAGCTTGTTTGCGGCGTGCCGGACTTGCCCGGCGATGACGGTCCAATGCTCCTCGGTCCCCTGCTGCGCGGGCGGTGCGGGCCAGCCGAGCATGTGGTTGCCGTGAGGGTCCATCGGGCCTCCAGGGTCTGGGCGGTCGGGGGCGACGCGGGCTCTCCCGGCCGCGGGGAGGGGGCCAGTCGGGGCTGGTTCCAGCTACTCGCCCGCGCCGATCACCGCGTCGCGCTTGTCGTACCAGCGCAGGGAATCACGGATGCCGTCCTCGACGGAGTGCTCCGCCTTCCAGCCGAGGAGCTCTTGGGCGAGGTCGACGCGAGCGTAGGCGCCCGCCGAGTCGCCGGGCCTGCGGTCGGTCTCGACGGCCGTCAGCGGGGTTCCGGTGACGGCTTCGAAGGCGGTGACGAGCTCGCGGACGGTTG
Organism: Streptomyces sp. AB3(2024); assembly: GCF_041862025.1. Lineage (NCBI taxonomy): Bacteria > Bacillati > Actinomycetota > Actinomycetes > Kitasatosporales > Streptomycetaceae > Streptomyces > Streptomyces sp. AB3(2024). The sequence continues at coordinate 8,558 of NZ_JBGWAB010000162.1, read as the reverse complement.
TCCCTCGGCCAGTGCCCAGGTTGATGACGCGGTAGGGGGCGGTGCGGGTGACGGCTTCGAACCGTTCGATGGCCTTGACGTGTGCGGCGGCGAGGTCCCAGACGTGGACGTAGTCACGGATGCCAGTCCCGTCGTGGGTGGGGTAGTCGGTCCCGGTGATGGAGAACGGTTCGCCCGCGTGGTGCATATCGATCATCTTGCCCAGGGCGTGCGTGGGCGTGCGGACCTGGAGACCGGTGCGGAGCTGAGGGTCGGCGCCGATCGGGTTGAAGTAGCGCAGCGAGACGACGTTGAGGGTTCCGGCTTCGGCGACGTCGCGCAGGATCGTCTCGAACGTCGCCTTGGTGCGGGCGTACGGGCTGAGGGTTTCGAGGGGGGACTCCTCGTCGACGGAGAAGTCTGCGGGGTCCGCCTGGTAGATGGATGCCGAGCTGCTGAAAAGGAGGTTCCGGCAGTTGTTACGCACCAGGTGCTCGAGGAACTCGATGCCTTTGGCGACGTTCTCGCGGTAGTAGCCGAGCGGGTTGGCGACCGAGTCGGGGACGACGATCAGCGCGGCGCAGTCGACGACGGTCCGGATGTCGGGGTGCTCGGTGAAAAGCCGGTTGATCAGGGTCCCATCGCTGATGTCGCCCTCGTAGAAGATGCGGCCGTCGGTGAACTCGCGGCGGCCTGTCGCGAGGTTGTCGAGGATGACGGGGGTGATGCCGTTGTCAATGCAGGCGGAGGCGATGGTGCTGCCGATGAAGCCGGCGCCCCCCCGCGATGAGTACCTTCAAGGGTTTGTTCCTCGTTCGTCGGTGCAGTAGTGCTGCCCGGTCGGGCTGGGAGGGGGCGGCGCAGAAAACTGCGCCGCCGCGGTGCTGTTGGCATGGTGCCCTACGTCAGCATGCGCGCGCGTACGGGGCGCCACTCCATCGCGTGCTGGATGGCCTCCGTGACGGTCAGCTTGGGGGACCAGACGAGGAGGCGCCTGGCGCGGCCGTTGTCCATGGTGAAACCGGCGACATCGCCTGGCCGCGCCGGTGCCTCCTTCAGACTGATGGTGTGCCCTGTGACCCCCTGGAAGGCTTGCGCCAGTTCGCGCACCGTGGTGCCGGTGCCACTGGAGATGTTGAGGGCGTGGAAGGGGATCTCGGCGGTGACCTCGTCGAAGCGCTGAAGCGCGCGCACGTGTGCGGTGGCGAGGTCCCAGACGTGGATAAAGTCGCGCAACCCTGAGCCGTCCCTCGTGGGCCAGTCGTTACCCGTGAGGGTGAACGGCGTGTCGTCCTCGGCAGCCGAGATCAGCCGGCCGAGGAGGTGGGTGGGCTTGTCGATCTGGAGGCCGGTACGGAGCAGCGGGTCGGTGCCGATCGGGTTGGCGTAGCGCATGGCGATCACTGCCAGGCCGGTGGCTGCGCTGGTGTCCTTGAGGAACGCCTCACACCCGGCCTTGGTGCGGGCGTAGGGGCTGGCCGGGTCGAGGCCGTCCCTCTCCGTCACGGTGGTGGCGGTGGACCCGTAGACGGATGCCGGCGAGGCGAACAGGATGCGCCTGCACCCGTTGCGGAGCAGGTGCTCGGTGAGGGAGATCGTGCCGCCCAGGTTCTCCCGGTAGTACCGGATCGGATCGGCGGTCGACTCGGGCACCGTGCTGAGGGCGGCACAGTGGATCACGGAGTACAGATCGGGGTGATCCTCCCAGATCCTGTCGATGAGGGCTCCATCGGCGATGTCACCCTGATAGGCCGCGCGGTGGCTGAGGTACTCGAGGCGGCCGGTGGCAAGGTTGTCGAGGATGACAGGGGTGATGCCTTCGTCGGCGCAGGCCGAGGCGATGGTCGAGCCGATGTAGCCGGCGCCGCCGGTGATCAGCACCTTCATGCGTCATCTCCCGTGGCGTCGAGGTTTCCGGCGCACCGGAACCCGGTCTGGAAGTTGCTGTACTGGGCGTTGCCGGCCAGCCGTTCCGCAGCCCGGCACTGGTAGCGGAAGTTCATCCAGCTGCCACCCCGGGCGACTCGGTAGAGGCCGGCGAGCTGGTCGTAGAGGTCGCCGTACGAGCGGTCGGGGTCGTACGGCTGGTAGATGCTCGCCGTCCACTCCATGGCGTTCCCGGCCATGTCGAGTACGCCGAACGGCGAGGCGCCGGACGGGAACGCGCCCACCGGCGTGGTGGAGGGCAGGACGGTCTCGTTGCCCTTGCGGTGCCGCTGCCACCAGCCAGCCCAGCCGGCGCCCCCGGTGATGGGGCCGCGGCTCCAGTACTCGGCGCTGTTGCAGGCGTCGGCGTCGAACTCGTTGCCCCAGGGCCACTCGAGAGCCTGCGGGCCACGGGCCGCGTACTCCCACTCAGCCTCGGTCGGCAGGCGCAGCCCCGCCCAGGCGGCATAGGCGTCGGCGTCGGTGGCGCACAGGTGTACTGCGGGGTGGTCCGGCAGGTCCCGCCAGCACGGCCCCACGGGCCGGCCGGGTATCGCCAGCACGCCCCCTCGCTTTCCTCCCAGAACTGCTCGCCGTAGACCAGGCCGAAGCCGCGTTCCTCGGCATGGGTGCGGAAGCCGGTGGCCTTCGTGAACGCGGCGTACTCGGCGTTGGTGACGAGGGTGCGGCTGATGAGGAAGGCGGGCAGCTCCACGACGGCCCGGGGCGCTTCGTCCTCGAACCAGGCGTGCGGGAGGTGCTGCTCGCTAGCGATGCGGTCCAGCTGCTGTTCGGTGGTGCCGCGTCGGAGGTAGCCGGCGGGTACCGCGATCAGGGGCTCGGTCGTCGTTGTCGTCATCTCAGCCTCCCGCCATGGCGGGAATGACCATCACGGTCTCGTCGGCGCTGATGAGGGTTTCTGCGGCGGCCCGGCCGGGGATCAGCTCGCCGCCGACGGAGACGGTGACCCAGCTGGCGACGTGCCCCTGGCCGGTGAAGACACGCTTGCGGACCGAGGGGAAGAGCTCTGCGAGACTGTCGAGGGCTTCCAGGACGTTGGTGGCGGTGACCAAAAGGGTCTTGTCGCCGCCTGTCTCTAAGGTCCAGGCTTGAGGTACTTGTACGTAAGGCACGGCAGTCCAATCGGTGGTGGTGGTTGATGGGGGCGGTGCGGCGGGTAACGCAGCGGCAGCAGACCTACGGCGCCGTCAGCCGCAGGAGCTGTGCGGCCAGACGGGGTCTTAGGGGGTGGGAGCGCCCAGCGGGCACGGTGGCGGGGGCTTCTCCCAGGGGTACAGCTCGGCCGGCCTGGAGGGAGGACGTGGCCGCGGGCACGGAGCCAGCAAGCGCATGACGATCCGGTCGTGACGGTCGAGGTAGTAGGCCCACGGCGTCTGGTCCTGGTCGATGTGGAGGTACTGGCGGGTGAACAGCGTCGCGTGCGCGTACCCGTGCTCGCCCTCCGACCACGGTGGATTCGCGGCGAGTTGCTGATGCATCCACACGGCGGCCGCCTCGGGCTTCTCGAACGTGGCCGTGATCGCTCTGGCCGGGCGCCTCAGCCAGTCGTCCGCGTCGAATGGCGCCTCGTCGTCACCTGGGACGACTCCTTGGGGACTCGTGTACGCGTACGCGTGCCAGTGCAGCTCGTTCGTCACGCCGGCTCGATGTTGTTTACTGCCGTGGTGAACTCGCGGCCGGACTTGTTGCGGATGTAGGCCAGGTCGACCAAGCGCTCGTACGCGGGAGAATCCGAGACGTCCTCAGTGACGACGGCCATCAACTTACCCTCGACGCCGGACGCGATGTCACGGACCCGCCTCCGGAGCAGACGGTGAGGCTGGTACTCGTAGTGCTCACCCACCGCAGACCTCCGACGCAGTGCCGAGGAAGCGCTCCCACCCGGCCCGGGCCTGCTTATACAGGTCCGCGCTGGGCTCGAACACAGAGGGCGGTCTGGTCGAGGAGCCGTCCAGGAGGTCCATCCCGAGCCTGTTACGGGGGAGACCGGGAGCGCTGCCACCGTGCAGGGCGTCGAGGTTGCGCCAGCCGCGGTTGGCTCGCGCGATCAGGGCCAGCGAGGGCTGACCGTACGCGCCCACGTCCGCCGGTGCGACGAACGCGGTCCCGGGAAGGCCCTCCCCCGGCTGGTCCTGGGCCTGGCGCATCGGCGTGGTTCTGCGAGGCAGGGGCTCGGTCATGGCGCGCTCCTCGGTCTGGAGGGGGCACGGCCCGGTCGGGGTCGCGTATGACCAGTGAACGCGCGACAGCGCCCCGTAACTGGCACAGGTTGTGACAGTTGCGGGACGCTGTGTAACAGGCGTGGTGTGTGTGACTGGGGAGGCTAGAGCTCGGCTCCACACCATGACGCGTACCCGATCAACGTGTCCGGGGCGCGCCGTGCCGCGTGCACGAGGCCGCTGACGGTCTCCCGCACACTGGGGTGATATTTGGCCTGCTGAGGGGCCACGGCCCGCGCCTTGAAGAGTGAGGAGAGGGCGGCGTCCGTCTTCCCGGTGGACAGCTGCGCGCGGGCGGTGTCGATCCAGAAGTGCCCGAGCCGGTCAGGGAAGTAGTCGGCCGGGGGTCGTACCTCCTTGGCGAGTTGCAGGGCTCGGCCGTGGTTGCCCAGTTCCATCTCCACGGCGGATGCATGGATGGCCACGTTGGTCGGGCCGAAGCTCTGGACGTGGGGGCCGTCGTTGCCACCTCCGGTGACCTCCCGGCCGAGCTGGTTGGCGAGCTGTCGCGCTTCGGACAGTTCTCCCCGGGCGGTGTCGGCGTCCCCACGGCGGCAGGCCAGCATGGCGGCTCTGAGACGCAGGTTCCCCGCGGAGCAAAGAGCAGGCACCTCGGCCGCCCTGACGCCGTCCTCGACGATCGTCAAGGCTCTACTGATGATGGCCTGCCCGACCTCCAGGCGGCCCGTCGAGAAGGTGGCGTAGGCGCGCATGTAGTGGTGCAGGGCCATCAGGTAGGGGTCGTTACCCCGGCCGACGGAGTAGTCCATCCGGGACAGCAGCAGCGACACGAGGTCCGAGAGGCCGAGGTTGTATGCGACGTCGTAGGCGGACCGGTAGACGTGCACGAGCATCCGGTTGGCCCGCTCCTCGGCTTCACCGGTCGCGGTCTGCGAGACCTGCACCAGCTCGTCGATCAGCGACGGCGCCATGGAAACGATCTTCGCGTAGTTGGATGCGCGCCGGGCTTCGAGGACCAGGCGGACGTCGGCACCGATTTCCGACATGCCGCGGACGGCAACCTCATCCAGGGGCAAATCCCAGTTGTCCAGGGAGGCCCGCAGGTCAGCCAAGGGGCCGTCGAGGCGGTCGTGGGCGTGGTCGGTCGCGTAAGGCTGCCCGGTGAAGGTGGTGACGGGGACGCCCAGGGCGCGGGCGACAGCGGCGACCAGGGGGCCCGAGGCGGGGCGCCTTCCCTGTTCGACCTTCACGAGGAGGCTGTACGAGATGTTCGCCTTGGTGGCGAGCTGCGTCTGGGTGAGCCGGCACAGTCTCCGGTACGCGGCGATGCGCGTACCCGTGCCAGCGACAGGGTTCTGGGGCATTCTGTCTTTGCTCCGTCCTGCGTAGTAGGCCTACTGGGACGGTACTCGCCGCCGGGTGGCGGGTGAACGGAAAGAGCCCTGACCGGTTGCCGGTTGGGGCTCCCGTTCGTGAGCGCGCGAAGACGCCCCCTCCCGCCCGGAGGCGGACGCTGTTGGCAAAGTCCGTCCCGCTGGTCTATCCGGCGGGACGGAGTGCTGCGAATGGGGAGATGCGGGTGGGGGCCAGCGGTGTGCCGGTGAGCCAGGCATCGAGGCGGGTGAAGTTGATCGCGGCGCCGGTGAGGTGGTGCTGAAGTTGCGTCTTGGCCAGCCCGCGGTAACGGGATCTGCGCAGGCCGAAGGCTTTGACGCCTTGGACGCCGTGCGGATGTCATGGCCCGGACGGGATCGGGCCAACCACCGTAAGGGGACGTTCAGAGCAACATTTGAGGTTCCCGTCTGGGCCGCACCGGTACGGCGGCCCTCAGTGCCGGTCGCCGGCCGCGGGCCGGCGTCCGGGTAGCAGGGCGCGCCGGTTCACAGCCGGGCCCGCAGGGCCGGGTGGTCGGCCGCGACCGTGCAGCTGCCCGGGGCGATCTCGGTGAACCCGGCGTCGCGCACCACCGGCAGCCCGCTCCCGCTGAGCGCGGCCCACCGCTCGCGCGCGGCGGTGCGCACGGCCAGCCGGAAACCGGACTCCCGCCACGCGTCCCGCTCGGCCGGCGTCAGTTCCCACCAGGCCAGCTGCGCCGCGTGCCCGGCCTGGGCCATCGCCTTCCCGGCCGACATGTCGAGGTCCGGGTTCAGCCACAGCACCGGCAGCTCCGCGGCGTCGGGGGCCGCCGGTGCTGCGCTCGCCGGATCGGGGTCGTCCAGGTCGGTGCCCGAAACCTGCAGCTTGGCCAGCTCCTTGGGCCATCCGTCGAGCGGCACCGGCGGGAAGACCCGGACCTCGGCCCGCTCGCCGTGCACCGTGACGCCCGGCAGGGTCCCCGCCTTGCGCCACTCCGCCCCGCGCGCCCGCCGCACCACCTTGCGGATCCGGGCGTCCTGCCAGTCGCGCACGGCCTCGGCCCACTCGCCCTCGCCGTGCGCCCGTTCGTCCGTCAGCAGCACCAGGACCGCGCGGGCCGCCGTCTCCAGCGCGTCGGTCCGGGCCGGCGGGTCCGTCTTCTCGATCCGCACGACCAGCGGCAGGACGAACTGCGGCGCCTCGTCGCGTGCCGCGTGTCCCTGCCGGAACGGGCTGTCCGCGCCGACGGCGGGTACCTCTGAGGTCTTGGGTGCGTCCTTCGTGCTCATCCGCCCAAGGATGCCAGCCTCCGCCTGTAGGAGGATGTCCCGGGTATGTGCTCCGGGCGAGGATCGGGGCCATGCAGAGTGATCTTTTCGCGTCCGAGAACCTGGCCCGACCGGCCACCGCACCGGGCATGACCCTCCAGAACGCCAAGTCCGTCAAGTACGCCGTCAACGGCGAGATGCTGGCCCGTCAGGGCTCGATGGTCGCCTTCCGCGGCGACCTCCGGTTCGAGCGCAAGGGCCAGGGCATAGGCGGCATGCTCAAGCGCGCCGTCACCGGCGAGGGGCTCGCGCTGATGTCCGTACGCGGGCAGGGCGAGGCCTGGTTCGCCCACGAGGCGGGCAACTGCTTCATCATCGACTTCGAGCCGGGCGACGCCTTCACCATCAACGGGCGCAACGTCCTGTGCTTCGACCCGACGCTGTCCTACGAGATAAGGATGGTGAAGGGCGCCGGGATGACCGGCGGCGGCCTCTTCAACAGCCTCTTCACCGGTACCGGCAAGCTCGCCGTCGTCTGCGACGGCCACCCGATCATCATCCCGGTGACCCCGCAGGCACCGGTGTACGTGGACACGGACGCGGTCGTCGGCTGGAGCGCCTCCCTGGACACCGGGCTGCACCGCTCCCAGTCGGTCGGCTCGATGATCCGCGGCGGCTCCGGCGAGGCCGTCCAGCTCAGGCTGAGCGGCGAGGGCTTCGTCGTCGTGCGGCCGAGCGAGGTCACCGAATCGGCGGCGGGTCACTGAAAGTCACCGGAGTGGGCCGCCGCTACGGACGGCGGCGGCCCTGGGTGCTGCGCGGGGTCGCCCTGGAACTCCCGCCCGGGGCCCTGGTCCGCATCGAGGGCGGCAACGGCGGCGGCAAGTCCACCCTGCTGCGGATCCTCGCCGGCGTCGACACCCCCACGGAGGGCCGCGTCGCGGGCCGCCCGCGCCGGACCGCCTACGTTCCCGAACGCTTCCCGCCGGCCCTGCCCCTGACGGCCGGTTCCTACCTGACCCACCTGGGCCGGGTGCACGGCCTGACCGGCGCGGAGGCGGCCCGCCGGGCGGCCGCGGGACTGGAGCGGTTCGGCGCCGCCGCGTACGCCCGCACCCCGCTGCCCGAACTGTCGAAGGGGACCAGCCAGAAGGTGGCCGTCGCCCAGGCGCTGCTCGCCGGGCCGGGGCTGCTCGTCCTCGACGAGGCGTGGACCGGGCTGGACGCCCCGGCCCGCGCCGAGCTGGACCGGGCCGTCACCGAACGCACCGCGGCCGGAGGCACGGTGGTCTTCGTCGACCACGACCCGGCGCGCCTCGCGGGCCGGCCGGACGCCCACCACCGGATCGAGGCCGGCGCCCTGGTCCCGGTCACCGCCGCCGTCCCGGCCGGGGCGGCGCGTCCGGTGCCCATGCGCATCCACGCCGTCGGCCCGCCCGGAGCCGTCCCGCCCCCCGGCATGGCCGCCGTGCCCGCCCCCGGCGGCGGGCTCCTGCTGACGGTGGACGCGGACCGCTGCGACGCCGTACTGCGCGAGCTGCTCACGGCCCGGCCGCCCTGGCACATCCGCGCCGTGGAGGAACTGCGATGACCGCCCTGCTGCGTTACCAGGCGGCGCTGCTGCTGCGCTCGCAGCGCTGGATCGCCCCGCTCGTCGTCTACGCCGCCTTCGTGGCCGTCGGCATCCGGCCCGGCGACCGAGCCCTGGACTCCCTCGGCTACGCCGCCGCCGGGCTGGTCCCGCAGACGGCCTGGCTGGTGCGGATCTGCGTGAGCGCCGAGCCCCCGGCGGCCCGTGCCTGCGCCGCGGCCGCGGCGGGGGCGGCGC
>NZ_JBGWAB010000161.1:0-16393 GCF_041862025.1 Streptomyces sp. AB3(2024) | reverse complement strand
CAGCGCCGCCGCCGGCGGCGGCCCGGCCGGGTCCGGTGCGGGCTCCGCGAAGCCGCCCGCCCCGCCGGCCTTCGCGTAGGCCGAGCCGGGGAGCTTGTCCCCGTAGGCCTTCGTCACCCGGGCCCGGTAGGCGGCGAGCGTCGTGCCCCGGTCGCCCACGGCCCGTACGGCGTCCTCGTCCAGCGGGAGCACCCGCTCGCCGCCGGCCACGTACCAGGCGTCGGTCTGCGGTTCGCGGAAGACGGTGCCGCCGGGGAGTTTCGCGGCGCCGAGCCGCGCGTAGCGGAACTCGTCGTCGCCGGTGGCGATGTTCACCACCTGCCAGCCGTCCCCGGTCTTCGCGGTCCACAGCGCGGCCCTCTGGCCGTCCGAGGAGACCGCCTGGCTGGCGAGGAACTCCAGCCGGGCGACCGGGGCACCGGCCTTGCCCGCGACGAAGTCCGGGGAGAGGTAGCTGACGGGGATCGCCCCGCCCTCGATCCGGGGCTGTGCGGCGGTGGGCGACACCTTGCCCTCGCGGGCGAAGAACCGGGAGAGGGTGGCCAGGGTGCCGGGGGCGGCGGCGGCCTCGTGGGCGGCCGCCAGGGTCTCGGCGGTGGCCGTCCGCGGCTGGGGTACCGGGGCCGCGGCGGCCGGTCCGGCGGTGGCCGCCAGGGCGACGACGGCGAGGGCTGCGGCGAGGGCGGCCGCGGCGGCGGAGCGCACGGTCATGGCGGTCACGCCCCGATCCGGTAGAGGGAGTGGGTCCAGGAGAAGGTGCTGTTGTCCACGTACCAGGCGTGCGAGGCCCAGTTGTAGCGGTCACTGGAGGGCCAGGGGTCGCCCCAGTACACCCAGCTGTCGGAGGTGTCGTAGCCGTAGAGGACGTGCATGTGGCCGCCGCCGTTCGACCACTGGATGCGGGTCTCGACCGGTCGGTCGTTGTTGATCTCGGTCTGGACGGTGGAGTACTGGAGCCAGCCGGTCACGTAGCTGCCGGAGTTGACCCCGGCCCAGCGCAGGGCGGTCTGGACGTTGCCGAGGGTGGCCTGGTTGTTGGGGCACTCGGTGTTCTGCGGGCGGTTGAAGGCGGCGTTGCAGAACTGGTTCTGGCTGTAGGTGCGGCCGAACCAGGTGGCCACGGTGTTCCCGCTCGCCGCCCAGCACCAGTTGCTCTTCTGCTGGGCCTGCATGGTGATGTTCAGGCGCTTGTACGCGAGGGCCGCGCCGGGGGTGTCCGGAGCGGTGGTGGCGGCCGTGGGGGTGGCCGCGCCGGGGGCGGCGGTGGCGGTACCGGCGCCGAGCGGTAACAGGACGAGGAGCAGGGCGGCGAGCAGGGCGGCCGGGGACAGCCGCCTGGTTCTGTCGGTGCGCATCGCGTTCCTCCCGAGGTGGGGACCCGAGGTGGGAAGTGGGGGGATGGAGGAGCGCGTCCGGACGCTGTGGAGGAGCATCGGGGAGTTGTCGCGATCAGGTCAACACGCTTCAATACGCGGTGACACAGCAGTGTGAACGGTGGGGCTGTGGTGTGAACGGTTGCTGTCGTTCCACCAGCTCCCCCGGAACCACCGGCCCGGCCCCGCCCGGTCCCCACGCCGGCGCGTGTGAACGTTCACGAAGGAGTCGCCATGCGACCGACCGGCGACCGGACCTGGGCAACGGGCAGGGCGGGCGCGGCGGACCCGCCGGGCACGGCGGGCGTCGCGGCGGGCGTCGCGGCGGGCGTCGCGGCGGGGCGTACGACAGGTGGCAGGACGGGCTGCGCGACGGACTCGGCCGTCATGGCCGAACTGCGCCGCCTGCTGCGCGAGGGCCCCTTCCACCTCGCCCTGCGCGCCGCCCTCGCCGTCCGCGGCCTGCCCCTGCACCGGGTGCAGCACCGGCTCGCGTCGCGCGGCATCAAGGTCGGCGTCACCAGCCTCAGTTACTGGCAGCAGGGCGCCCGCCGCCCGCGCCACCCCGAGTCGCTGCGGGCCGTCGCCGCCCTGGAGCAGATCCTGGAACTGCCCGACGGCGCCCTCCTGCGCCTGCTCACCGGCACCGGCCGCGCCACCGGGCCCGGCGGCCGCCCGGCGGCCCGTTCGTACCGGGCGCTGGTGAGCGTCGGCGCGGCGGTGGAGCAGCTGCTGGACTCGATGGAGATCCCGGCGGACGGCGGGCTGCACTCGGTCGGCCACCACGAACGGGTCCGCATCGGCCCGGCCGGCGAGCTGTGCGACCGGGAGTCGCAGCAGATCGTCCGGGCCCACCGCGACGGCGTCGACCGCTACCTGGCCGTCCACCACGGCGACCCCGGCTGCGACTCGTCCCGGATGCGGGTGACGGCGTACGAGAACTGCCGCACGGGCCGGGTGCGCCACCACCCGGAGGCCGGGGTGGTGGTGGCCGAGCTGCTCTTCGACACCCGGCTGCGGTGCGGGGACACGTACGTCTTCGGCTACGGGATCGAGGACGGCACGGGGGCACGCAGCACCGAGTACGTGCGGGGCTTCAGCTACGCGGGCGGCCAGTACATGCTCCAGGTCCGCTTCGACGAGGCGGCCCTGCCGGTGCGCTGCCGCCGCTTCGCCCGCACCGGCCCGCAGGCCCCGCGCACGGGCCTGGCGGACCTCACCCCGAGCGGGCGGCACCGGGCCGTACACCTGGTGGAACAGACCGTCCGGCGCGGGATCCTGGGCATCGCCTGGGACTGGGAGTAGTACCGACCCCATGTCGCCGTGGACGAGTTCCGGCCGACCCCTTCGCCCCGCCCTTGCGGACCCGGCGCGGCCCGCGGGGCGCGGCCCCGGCTCAGCCGGCGATGAGCTTGCCGTTCTCCGCCTTGACCGGGACGGCCGGGAGCGGGTCGCTCGCCGGGCCGCGCAGCACCTTGCCGGTGGTCACGTCGAAACGGCTGCCGTGGCAGGGGCAGTTGCCCTCACCCTCGACGATCTTGTCCAGGACGCAGCCGGCGTGCGTGCACTGGGCACTGAAGGCCTTGTACTGGCCCTCCGCCGGGCAGCTGACGACGACCTTGCGCTCCCGGAACAGCTTCGATCCGCCCACGGGGACGTCGGCCACGGGACCCAGCTCGACCGGCTCCTTGGGCACGGCCGGGCTGCCCGCGCCGCTGTCGGTCGCGGTGGAGCAGGCGGAGAGCGTCGCCCCCGCGCCCACGGCCCCGGCGAGCGCTGCGGCGCCCTTGAGGACGGTACGGCGGGCGGCGGGCTGCGACGCGGACATGCGGTTCTCCTGGCGCGAGGGTGCGGTGCCCGGGGCCGGGCCCGTCCGACGATACCGGCGCCCGATGGGATACCTTCCCCCGCGTGATCGTCGTCGGTGGAGAAGCCCTGATCGACCTGGTGCCCGTCGCGGAGCCGCCGGGTGCGCTGCTGCCCCGGCCCGGTGGCGGGCCGTACAACACGGCGCTGGCCCTGGGCCGGCTCGGCGCCGGGGTGGCCTTCTGCTCCCGGGTGTCGGCGGACGGCTTCGGCGAGGGCCTCCTCGCCGGGCTGCGGGCCGCCGGGGTGGACCTCTCGCTCGTGCAGCGCGGCCCCGAGCCGACCACACTGGCCGTGCCCTCGCTGGCCCCGGACGGCTCGGCCGCGTACCGCTTCTACACCGAGGGGACCGCCGACCGGCTCTTCGCCCTGCCGCCGTCACTGCCGCCGGGCGTACGGGCCCTCGCGCTCGGGACGTGCTCGCTGGTGCTGGAGCCGGGTGCGAGCGCCTACGAGGCCCTGCTGCGGCGGGAGTCGCGGCGCGGGCTGCTGACCCTGCTCGACCCCAACATCCGCCCGGCCCTGATCGCCGACCCGGCGGCCTACCGGGAGCGGTTCCTGGGCTGGCTGCCGTACGTGTCGGTGCTCAAGCTGTCGGAGGAGGACGCCGCCTGGCTGGGCGGCCGGATCGGCGACTGGCTGGCGGCCGGGCCCTCGGCGGTGGTGCTGACCCGGGGCGCGGCGGGGCTGACCGTGTGGACGGCGGAGGGCGAGGAGTACGGCGCCGCGGCCCGCCCCGTCACCGTCGCCGACACCATCGGGGCCGGGGACACGGTCAACGCGGCCCTGCTGCACCGGCTCGCGGGCTCCGTCGGCCCGGTGGACTGGCCGGCCGTCCTGGACTTCGCGGCCCGGGCCGCCGCGCTGACCTGCACCCGGGCGGGCGCCGAGCCCCCGTACGCGGCGGAGCTGGGGCTCAGCCGATAGCGGCCCACAGGGTGCGGGCGATCGCGGGGGCGGACTCCTCGACCGGCCGGACCGCCTCGGCGCCGGAGAAGTGCGGGAAGAAGGCCCGCTGGAAGCGGGCGCCGAGCAGCAGGGACGCGGACCGCTACCGCCGCGCCCCGACGCCGATGTGCCCGGCGGCAAGGTCATCGCCCGCGCGGACGTGGCGGACGCCCTGCCGGGCACCCTGACCGACCCGTCGGCGGAGTGTCACGCCGTGGGCGTCGCCGCCTGACCCGGCGGTTCGGCCCCGGCATCCGGCGACGGGCGGCCGGGCGCGTCCTGACGCATCCGGCAGCGCCGCCGACCCCCGACCCGCTCGGGGGTCGGCGGCCGGGTCGGCCCCGGTCGCCGCGGGGGGCTGCACCCCCGTCGGCCTTCCCGCCGTTCCCGGTACGGCGGCTACGCCTTGCGGGCGCGCGTCGCCTTCTTCGCCGGGGCCGCCTTCTCCGCGGCGGCCGTCTTCTTCGCGGCGGCCGTCTTCTTCGCGGCGACGGCCTTCTTCGCGGGCGCCGCCTTCTTCGCCGTCCGCGCCGGCGGCTCGGCCGCGTCCGAGACCCGGTCCGCTCCGAGGATGTCCCGCAGGAACTTGCCCGTGTGGCTCGCGCCGACGGACGCCACCTGCTCCGGGGTGCCCTCGGCGACGACGAGCCCGCCTCCGTAGCCACCCTCCGGGCCCATGTCGACGACCCAGTCGGCGGTCTTGATGACGTCCAGGTTGTGCTCGATGACGATCACCGAGTTGCCCTTGTCCACCAGCCCCGACAGCACCTTGATGAGCTTGCTGATGTCCTCGAAGTGCAGACCGGTCGTCGGCTCGTCCAGGACGTACACCGTCCGGCCCGTCGACCGCTTCTGCAGCTCCGACGCCAGCTTCACGCGCTGCGCCTCGCCGCCCGACAGGGTCGGCGCGGACTGGCCGAGCCGGACGTAGCCCAGACCGACCTCGTTCAGCGTGCGCAGGTGCCGCGCGATCGTCGGCACGGCCTCGAAGAAGTCCAGCGCCTCCTCGATCGGCATGTTCAGGACTTCCGCGATGGACTTGCCCTTGTAATGGACCTCCAGCGTCTCCCGGTTGTAGCGGTCGCCGTGGCAGACCTCGCAGGGGACGTAGACGTCCGGCAGGAAGTTCATCTCGATCTTGATCGTGCCGTCGCCGGAGCAGTTCTCGCACCGGCCGCCCTTGACGTTGAAGGAGAAGCGGCCCGGCAGGTAGCCGCGGACCTTCGCCTCCATCGTCTCCGCGAAGAGCTTGCGCACGTGGTCGAAGACGCCCGTGTACGTCGCCGGGTTGGACCGCGGGGTGCGGCCGATCGGCGACTGGTCCACGTGCACGACCTTGTCGACGAGGTCGTCGCCGTCCACCCGCGTGTGCCGGCCGGGGACCGACCGGGCGCCGTTGAGCTCGCGGGCCAGGTGCGTGTACAGGATGTCGTTGACCAGCGTCGACTTGCCGGAGCCCGATACGCCCGTCACCGCGGTGAGCACGCCCAGCGGGAAGGACACGTCGATGTCCCGCAGGTTGTTCTCCTTGGCGCCGTGCACGGTGAGCCTGCGCTCGCCGTTCACAGGACGGCGGACGTCCGGCACCGGGATGGACCGCTTGCCCGACAGGTACTGCCCGGTCATCGACTCGGAGTTCTTCAGCAGCTCCTTGAGCGAACCGCTGTGGACCACCTTGCCGCCGTGCTCGCCGGCGCCGGGGCCGATGTCGACGACCCAGTCGGCCACCTTGATGGTGTCCTCGTCGTGCTCGACGACGATCAGGGTGTTGCCCATGTCCCGCAGCCGTACCAGCGTCTCGATCAGCCGGTGGTTGTCCCGCTGGTGCAGGCCGATGGACGGCTCGTCGAGTACGTAGAGCACGCCGACGAGGCCGGATCCGATCTGCGTCGCGAGGCGGATGCGCTGGGCCTCACCACCCGAGAGGGTGCCGGCGGCGCGGTTCAGCGAGAGGTAGTCCAGGCCGACGTCGACGAGGAAGCGGAGCCGCTCGTTGACCTCCTTGAGGACCCGCTCGGCGATCTTCCGGTCGCGGGCGTCGAGGGTCAGCCGCCCCAGGAAGTCCGCGCATTCGCTGATCGACATGGCGGCGACCTCGGCGATGGACCGCTCCATCACCGTCACGGCGAGGACGATCGGCTTGAGCCTGGTCCCGTCGCAGGTCGGGCAGGGCACCTCGCGCATGTAGCCCTCGAAGCGCTCCCGGCTGGCGTCGCTCTCGGACTCCGCGTGCCGGCGCTTGACGAAGGGAACGGCACCCTCGAAGGCGGTGGTGTACGCGCGCTCGCGCCCGTAGCGGTTGCGGTAGCGGACCTCGATCTGCGTCTTGTGCCCGTACAGCAGGGCCTTCCTGGCGCGCAGCGGCAGCCCGGCCCACGCGATGTCCGTACGGAAGCCCAGCTCCTGCGCGAGCGCGCCGACGAGCCGCTGGAAGTAGTCCCTGGTGTGGCCGAGCGACCAGGGCGAGACGGCACCCTCGTCCAGGGACTTGTCCTCGTCCGGGACGATCAGCTCCGGGTCCACCTCCATGCGCGTGCCGATGCCGGTGCACTCGGGGCAGGCGCCGAAGGGGGAGTTGAAGGAGAAGGAGCGGGGCTCCAGCTCCTCGAAGGAGAGGTCGTCGTAGGGGCAGTAGAGGTGCTCGGAGTACATCCGCTCACGCTCGGGGTCGTCCTCGGCGAGGTCGACGAAGTCCAGGATGACCATGCCGCCGGAGAGGCCCAGCGCGGTCTCGACGGAGTCGGTGAGCCGGCGCTTGGCGCTGTCCTTGACGGTGAGGCGGTCGATGACCACCTCGATGGTGTGCTTCTCCTGCTTCTTCAGCGTGGGGGGCTCGGAGAGCTGGATGGTCTGGCCGTCCACCCGGGCCCGGCTGTAGCCCTTGGTCTGGAGGTCCGCGAAGAGGTCGACGAACTCGCCCTTGCGCTCGCGCACCAGCGGCGACAGCACCTGGAACCGGCTGCCCTCGGGCAGGGCGAGGACCTTGTCGACGATCGCCTGCGGCGACTGCCGGGAGATCGGACGGCGGCACTCGGGGCAGTGCGGCTTGCCGATGCGCGCGAAGAGCAGGCGGAGGTAGTCGTAGACCTCGGTGATGGTGCCGACGGTGGAGCGGGGGTTGCGCGAGGTCGACTTCTGGTCGATCGAGACGGCCGGGGAGAGGCCCTCGATGAAGTCGACGTCGGGCTTGTCCATCTGCCCCAGGAACTGGCGGGCGTAGGAGGAGAGCGACTCGACGTAGCGGCGCTGGCCCTCGGCGAAGATCGTGTCGAAGGCCAGGGAGGACTTGCCCGAGCCGGAGAGTCCGGTGAAGACGATGAGGGAATCGCGGGGCAGGTCGAGCGAGACGTTCTTCAGGTTGTGCTCGCGAGCGCCACGAACGATGAGACGGTCGGTCACGCCGGTCCGCACCTTTCTTGAGAGAAGCGGGGGCACGGGCCCCGGCTATCCAGGGTATGGGGGGCGCCTCTGCGACGGAGTGGGTCTGGACTTCCGAGCGTATAGCACGCACATTCGATTTACGGCACTCCCGGGACCTCTTCACCCGATCGTGTGGCGCGGACCCCCGGGCCACTAGGCTCGGTTCCATGACTGATCATGTGCACGACCTGCGATCTGTACGTGAAGCCACGGACCGGCTGCTGAACGCGGTCGCGAAACTGGACAACGCCGCCCTCGCCGAGGAGTCACACCTCCCCGGCTGGACCCGTGGCCACATCCTGGCCCACCTCGCACGCAACGCGGACGCCCTCGTGAACGTCTTCGAGGGCCGCCCCATGTACGAGAGCGGCACCGCCCGCGACGCGGACATCGAGCACGACGCCGGCCGTCCCCTGGAAGAACACCTCACGGACCTCCGTGATTCCGGCGCCCGCTTCCTGGCCACGACCGAGCCCGCCCAGGACTGGTCGCGCACCGTCGAGCTGCGCAACGGCGTCACCGACCTCGCCTCCAACGTGCCGTTCCGCCGCCTCGTGGAGGTCGAGCTGCACCACGTCGACCTGAACATCGGCTACGAGCTGCACGACCT
Source organism: Streptomyces sp. AB3(2024) (assembly GCF_041862025.1). NCBI lineage: Bacteria > Bacillati > Actinomycetota > Actinomycetes > Kitasatosporales > Streptomycetaceae > Streptomyces > Streptomyces sp. AB3(2024). The sequence goes on along the minus strand of NZ_JBGWAB010000161.1, from coordinate 8,176 downwards.
CTCCGACGGGTTCACCGACCGGGAGATCGTCTTCCTCGCCGACCGCTGGTCCGGCCGCCCCGAGGTCCCGCCGGTCACCCTGCGGGCCACGACCGGCGAGGTCTGGCACACGGGCGGCTCCGAGGGCACCCCCGTCGTCCTCTCCGGCCCCAAGGACGAGCTGCTCGGCTGGCTGGCCGGCCGCGGCCCGCGCGGCGCCCACCTCGCCGTCGAGGCCGGCGACGGCCTGCCCGAGCTCCCCCCGCTCTAGGACCGCACACCCTTAGGATCAACGACATGACGTACAGCGGAGCGGTGAAGGTCGGCGGCCCGGCCGACGTGCACGAACTCGCGGACCTGATGATCTCCAAGGTCGCCGTGGGTCCCATGAACAACAACGCGTACCTGCTGCGCTGCCGGGCCACCGGCGAGCAGCTGCTGATCGACGCGGCCGCCGAGGCGGACACGCTGATCAACCTGATCGGCGACGACGGCATCGCGTCCGTCGTCACCACCCACCGGCACGGCGACCACTGGGGTGCGCTCGCGCCCGTCGTGGAGGCCACCGGAGCGCGGACGTACGCGGGCGCCTTCGACGCGGAGGGCATCCCCGTCGCCACGGACGTCCCGGTCGGGGACGGGGACAAGATCACGGTCGGCCGGGTCGAGCTGACCGCGCGCCACCTGGTCGGCCACACCCCCGGCTCGATCGCGCTGATCTACGACGACCCGCACGGTCACCCGCACGTGTTCACCGGCGACTGCCTCTTCCCGGGCGGCGTCGGCAACACCCACGACGACCCGAAGGCCTTCACCAGCCTCCTCGACGACGTCCAGCACAAGCTCTTCGAGCAGCTGCCGGACGAGACCTGGGTCTACCCGGGGCACGGCAACGACACCACGCTCGGCACCGAGCGCCCGCACCTGGCCGAGTGGCGCGAACGCGGCTGGTGATCCGGGTCGACGCCGGGCTCGACACCGGGGTCGGCACCGCGGTCAACACCGGCGTCAACACCGGCCGGACGTGCACTCCTTCCGGTCGATGATCACCGAACGCCTGTCCCGGGGGGCGGGGCGGGGTAGTTGCTGCACCATGCAACAACACCACCCCGTCCCCTCCCCCGGCTCTTCCCCCTCGATGCTGCGGATCGCCTCGGCCTCGCTCGCCGGCACCGCCATCGAGTTCTACGACTTCTTCGCCTACGGCACGGCCGCCGCCCTGGTCCTCGGCCCGCTGTTCTTCCCCGCCTTCTCCCCTCTGGCCGCCACCCTCGCCGCCTTCGGCACCTTCGGCGTCGGATTCCTCGCCCGCCCCCTCGGCTCCGTCGTCTTCGGCCACGTCGGCGACCGCTACGGGCGCCGGCCGGTGCTGCTCGGCTCGTTGCTGCTCACCGGCGTCGCCACGGTGGCCGTCGGCTGCGTGCCCCCGTACGCCTCCATCGGGATCGCCGCGCCCGTCCTCCTGCTCCTGCTGCGCTTCCTGCAGGGGCTCGGACTCGGCGGCGAGTGGGGCGGGGCGGTGCTGCTGACCGCCGAACACGCCCCGGAGCGGCGGCGCGGGCTGTGGTCGAGCTTCCCCCAGATGGGCCCGCCGGTCGGCTTCCTGCTGTCCAACGGCCTGGTGCTGGCCCTGTCGGCGACCCTGACCGACGCGCAGTTCGGCGCCTGGGGCTGGCGGGTGCCGTTCTGGGGCGCGGGGCTGCTGGCACTGGCGGGGCTGTGGCTGCGGCGGTCCGTCGAGGAGACCCCGGAGTTCCGCGCGCTCACCGAGACGGGCCGGCGGGCCGAGGCCCCGCTGACCGAGGTCGTGCGCGGCCACTGGCGGCTGCTGCTGCTGACCGGCGGGGCGATGGCGTTCGGGTACGCCGTCTTCTACGCGGTCACCACCTGGTCCCTCTCGTACGCGACCGGGCACCTGCGCGTGGACCGCACCGTGATGCTGGCCTGCGTGATGGCCGCCGTCCTGGTCCAGGGCCTGGCCACCCCGCCGCTGGCGGTGCTCGGCGACCGCTGGGGGCGGCGACCGCTGTGCCTGGCCGGCAGCGCGGTCTGCGCGGTGTGGATGTTCCCGTTCACGGCCCTGCTGCGCTCCGGGGACCCGCTGCTGATCACGCTGGGCTGCGTGGTGACGCTGCTCGGGATGATCATGGCCTTCTCGGTGGTGGGCGCGTACCTGCCCGAGCTGTACGCCCCGCGGATCCGCTGCACCGGCGCGGCCGTCGGCTACAACCTGGGCGGGGTGCTGGGCGGGGCGCTGACGCCCGTCGTGGCGACGGCCCTGGCGCAGGGCTCCGGGCCGCCCTGGGGCGTTGCGGTGTACCTGACGCTGGTCTGCCTGGCGAGCCTGGCCTGCTTCGCGCTGCTCCCGGAAACGAACCCGGCGGTGGTCGGGACGGGACGGAGCGAGCCGGTCGCGGCATGAGGCTCCCGCTCCGTGAAGTTGACGGTACATCGGACCGGCGAACCCCGGGTGGTGTATTCATATGGACGGAGCGCGCCTCATGCCGGGTCCAACTCCCGCAGCCCGTACGGGAATTCACCTGGAGGGCCAGGTCTTACATGCGCGCCGCCGGACCCCGGCGGCGCGTCAAGATGGCGGGTGGAGCGCGTGGAGAGGCAGTTGGTGTTCGGCTCATACCGCCATCAGGCGGCAGCGGACCGCCGGCGGCTACCGGCCATGCGCGCGTGCGGCCATCAGCCCACTCTCCGGCGCCCGGACCGGGCGCCGGTGGACCGGCCGGACCAGACCGGCCTGACGTGGCGAACGCATCGCACCGAGGACCTTGATGACCCCCGCACCCGATGACCTCTCCGCCCCTGCCAACCGGGGAGCCCAGCACTTACCCGCGAACCTGCCGTTCGCACCGCAGTACGGGCTGCAGCACCCCACGCCCTCCCCGCCTCACTGGCAGGGGCCCGGGTACCTCGCCGCTGACCTCCACTCGGAACTGAGGGCCCTGCGGGACTCCCTTCTCGGCCTGGCATCGAAGATCGACGGGATCCGGGATTCCTCGGACCGGATCACGGATCACGAATCCCGCCTCAGGGCCCTGGAGAGCCGCCGCTGGCCGATCCAGGTCGTCATGGTCGTCCTGACCGGAGCGGCAGTCGCCGTGGCCGTCGTGGCGCTCTTCCTCAAGAAGTGACCCCCTGCCCGGCCGCCGTGCGGGTTGCCCACACGCCGGCCGGGCACCGCCGTATCCGAGCCGGCCGCACAGAGCGGAGAACCGAACCGTGTCCACGCCACCTCCAGGCCCCTTCCCCCAGCCGCCCACCCGAGAATGGCAAGAGAAGTGGGTGGAAGCCGTGCTGGCGACCAAGGGCGTGACCGCGCCCCGCGCCGCACTGGAGAACATCGCCCCCTTCGTCGTCCGCCCTAAGGGCGACCTGACCAACCCCGAGGACGAGCCTGACGGCATCCGGCGCCTGCGCCCGGACCGCTACCGCTGGGTGCGCACCGACGCGGGCCAGATGTTGCTGGCCACCGTGAACATGCACGGCGTCGGCGGGGTCGTCTGGGAGCACAACGAACGCATCAGCTCGGAATGGCATTCCGTCGCGAACCCCGCACAGTCCCAGGGCTCCCCCGTCCCGTCCCGTGTCAAGCCGTGGGCCCGCCTGACGGAAGGCGGGTCCGAGCGGACGTTCACCGCCCTGGAATCCACGGCGGCCACCCGTGACGCCTTGATCGGCAGGGTCGAGCAGGCCTCGAACTCGCTGAAGAACCACGACGGCATGCGCACGTACGACCTCTTGGAGGACCTGGCGCTGAACGGCCAGGTGGAACCCTGCATGTACGTGGCACAGCACTTCGGCCTGGGCGAGGACCCGCCGGAGCAGCCCGACGGCCGGTCGAGGTACCCGTCCTCCTATTGGGGCTGGATGGCCGTACGGGGCAACAACCGGACGAAGTACCGGCAGACGCTCTTCGAGATCGCCTCCTCCGAGGTTCTCACCGGTGTTCCGTTCAAGAAGCTGGGGCAGGACGACAACCGCGTCTCGGTCAATCCGAGCTTCTGGCTGGCGGCCCTGTCGGAGCTCCTCAACCGGGAGTACGCCGCCGCCGAGGAGTCCGGGCACGCGGACGGTCGGGCGCACCGCGCCAAGGCCATCGCCTCGGTCGAATCGCATCTGGTGATCGGCTCTTCCGCTCCGGAACGTCTGTTCCGCATCGTTCAGGGCAGCAATCGCCGCGACCACGTCCACCCACCGCTGGAGTTCGGCCCCAATGACCGGGGCCGGGCACTGGGGCGCGGTGTGCTCGGCGCCTATTGCGCCGAAGGCCTGCTCGACGACCGCACTGCCGACGTGCTCGCCGGCCTCGCCCCGGTGGCCGACCTCCCGGACCTGCCGGCCGGAGCAACGACCGCGGAGCTTCGCGACTTCCGGTCGATGCGACTGCTCACCGAGCTGTTCCCGGTGCAGTCCCAGACCGCGAAGCGCGCGCGGATCCGCGCGGCGCTGGGCGAACCCGCGTCCTCCCAGCTCGCGAGCAAGGACATCAACCGGCGGGTCCGAGCCTGGTCCGCGCTGACGTCGGAGTCCTTCCCCGATCCCTGGAACCCCCGCGTTGCGGAGGTCCTCACGAGGGCGCACGGCCACAAGGGCGTCACTCTGTCCGGCCGCCGGCTTCCGGAACTCCTCGCGGCGGCCGACATCGACCGCGACGCCTTCGAGGAACTCCTTCTCTTCCGGACTCCCCATTGGCTGGCCGCGTTCAACATCATCGACGCCGACCGCGGTTCGATCGTGGGCCAGCGCGAGGACGACGAGGGCAAGGAGGCACAGAAGGTCCGCCGTACCATCGCGAACGTCTTGGAGGCGATGCGCAAGAACCGCGTGATGGCCGTGGGCCTGCTCCGGGAGGTCTTCGCCGCCATGAACGAGGGGGACCGCAGACCCTGTCAGGTCGACGCGGCGGGTATGCCGACGAACGGCACCGCGACGCGGGCCTGGTTCAACCGGATCTTCACCAAGGAGTCCGGCACCCGCACCTACACGAAGCGGGACCCTGCCGGGGAGAACGGCTCCGGCCCTGCGGGGGCCGGTTCGGACGGGGCTCCCGAATCCCTCGCCTTCGACCCCTCCGGCCCTGCCGACGCCCCCGAGGAGACGCCCACACAGGCTCTTCGTCGGCTCGCCGAGGAGCTGGAGCGCCAGATCACGACGGCGTCCGAGATCGTCGACGACCTGGCCGCCAAGGTCAAGGACGTACGCGAAGCCGCGACAGCGGCAGGTCTGGACAATGCGATGGAGGCGACGGAAGCGGACGACCTCGCCTCCCGGGTGCTGCGGATACTCCGGAGCCTGCGGAAGATCCCAGAGACGATCTCCGACCTCGGGCCGATGTAGCTCCGGGGGCGGGGAAGGGCCGGGAGCGCGTGCTCGCGGCCCTTCCCCGTGCTGCATGAGGTCTGCGGATCAGGCGTCGACGCTCTTGCTCTCCGGGGTGGCGGCGGCTTCGGCCGCCGCCTGCTTCTTCGAGGCCAGCAGGCTGGTGATGGTGGTGATCACCAGGACGCCGCAGATGACGCCGAGGGAGACCGGGATGGAGATCTGCGGGACGTGCACCCCGGACTCGTGCAGGGCGTGCAGCACCAGCTTGACGCCGATGAAGCCGAGGATGACGGACAGGCCGTAGCTGAGGTGGACCAGCTTCTTGAGCAGGCCGCCGATCAGGAAGTACAGCTGGCGCAGACCCATCAGGGCGAAGGCGTTGGCGGTGAAGACGATGTACGGGTCCTGGGTGAGGCCGAAGATCGCGGGGATCGAGTCCAGGGCGAAGAGGACGTCGGTGGTGCCGATGGCGAGCATGACGACCATCAGCGGGGTCAGGATCCGCTTGCCGTTCTCACGGATGAAGAGCTTGGTGCCGTGGTAGCGGTCCGCGACGCCGAACTTGTGCTCGATCGACTTGAGGAGGCGGTTCTCCTCGAACTCCTCTTCCTCCTCGTCCTTGCGGGCCTCCTGGATCAGCTTCCAGGCGGTGTAGATGAGGAACGCGCCGAAGATGTAGAAGACCCACGAGAAGCTGGTGATGATCGCGGCGCCGGCGGCGATGAACACCGCGCGCAGGACCAGGGCGATCAGCACGCCGACGAGCAGGACGCGCTGCTGGAGGTGGGAGGGCACCGAGAACTTCGCCATGATCAGGACGAAGACGAAGAGGTTGTCCACGCTCAGGGACTTCTCGGTGATGAAGCCGGCGAAGAACTCCTGGGAGGCCTGGCCGTTGCCGAAGAGGAACAGCCCCAGGCCGAAGAGGACGGCCAGCACGATCCAGACGACCGTCCAGATGCCCGCCTCCTTGACGGAAACGTCGTGCGGTTTGCGGCCGATGAAGAAATCGGCGCCGATCAGGATGCCCAGACCGGCGATGGTCAGCACCCATAGGGTCAACGAAACGTCCACGGTATTCACGCCTCCGGCGGATGGCTCAGCACAGGGTCAGCGTCATCGCTGCCGGAGGTCTCTTCCACCCGGACGGCCCGATGTGGCCGCGGGGCCGGCGCCCCGGGACCCACTGCGCTCACACGACCGCAGTGGTCCGTATTGACGGGTACGCCGCGCAGGAAATAGCAGGAATACTCCCCTCCGCAGATGCCAGGATACCCGCGGAGGGGGTCAAAGGTAAAGGGAATGCCAAGAAGCGGTCAGCCGGCGGTCATGGCCGCTCACCGCCGGGCGGACCTCCGGTCCTGCGCGATCCGCTCCAGCGTCTGCTCCATGACCCGGCTGCCCCGCGGGGGCAGGTCCGGCTCGAAGGTCCAGGCGTGCTGCACCCAGGGGTCGGCGAGGTGCTCGTCCGGCACCGGCGAGAGCCGCATCAGCGAGCGCCACAGCGGATCCAGCAGCGGCCCGTAGGCGGAGGCCTCGTCGCGGTCCGCGACCATCAGCAGGTGCACGCCGACCGCCGGGCCCTCGTCGGCCAGGTAGCGCAGCCGGGTGACGGCTCGGTCGTCGAAGCCGTGCGGGAAATCGTGCACGATCAGCAGCTGCTCGGCCCGGTCCACGTCCGGCGGCAGGTCCTCCGGAGCCCCCGCGCGCAGCGCCATCTGTACGAGGTCCACCCGGCGGGTCAGCCGCTCCAGGGTCCGGGTGACCCCCTCGGCCCCCGCGGCCGGCGGCGCGGCCAGCACCCCGGCGCGCACCAGCGGCGCCAGGGAGGCGGCGCCCGCCCCGGCCGCGTCGACGACATGGACGGAGAGGGCCTCGGCGGGGTGGACCGCGAGCAGCCGCACGGCGTGCGCGACGGCCATGTCCATGGCGGCGCGGCGCAGCCGGTCGGTGTCCATGGCCATGGACGCCTCGGAGCCGGTGCGGCCGTTGTCGATCCACAGGCCGCGTTCCAGCGGGACCCGCATCAGCATGGGGATCCGCAGCTCCGGCCGCTCGGGCAGGCTCAGGTTGCCCAGGCGCAGCGCCAGCGGGGCCTCGGCGGGCGTGCTCCGGCCGTGCCAGACGGGAGCGGACCAGCGGGCGTAGGCGGGCGGCAGCGCGGGCTCCACCACCTCGGCCTCGGCGGTGAGCTGGGCCAGGTCGCGGTCGAGGACGGCGCGGGCCCGGGCCACCAGGTCGTCGCGGCGGGCCCGGGCGGTCTCGCGGGCGGCGTTCCCGGAGCCGTCGAGCCGGCCGCGGGGGTCGGACAGGGCCTCGTCGAGCTCCCGGTCGAGGCGGGAGTCGGCGAAGTCGACGGCGCCGCGGTAGGCGGCCACGGTGCGGGCCAGGTCCTCGAACATGCCCCAGACCTGGTTGTAGAGGCGCTCGTCCATGGACCAGCCGCCGGCGTCCCCGGCGACGGGGCGCGGGGGCTGCCCCGGGGCGGCGGCGGGTTCGGGGCGGGGCGCCGGCTCGGGGGCTTCGGCGCTGGTGCGGCGACGGCGCGGGTGGGCGTAGTCGATGGTCGGCGGGCCCCCGGCGGCGGCCGCGGCCCCGGCGCTCGCCCCGGCGGGACCGCCGACGGTGTCCGCGCCGGACGGCCCGGAGGACGGGACGGGACCGGGCGTGCCCGGACCGGGCGTGCCCGCGTAGGGGGTGCCGGAGACCGGGAGGGGGTCCGGCGGCTCGGGTGCCGGTGCGGCGGGGCCCCCGGGGGCGCCCGGCGCCGCGTCCTGGCAGATCGGCGGCCCGGGACCCAAGACCCGTGCAAAGTTACTGCAAAAATGCTTATCCAGAGCTGACGGGAGGGGTGGCTATG
>NZ_JBGWAB010000160.1:0-16394 GCF_041862025.1 Streptomyces sp. AB3(2024) | reverse complement strand
CCCGCGGCGGCGGCGAAGCCGGCACCGGGGGTCCGGGCGGCGGGCCCGATGCCCGGACGGTCGGCGGCGGGCACAGGCTCCGGCGGGGGCGTCGTGCCGCCGTCGGCCGCCCGCACGGAGTCGGACTCCAGGGCGGCGAGGCGCTCGTCGGTGTCGACGGCCAGCCAGGGCCCGTCGTGGTGGCCGCGCAGCCGGGCGGCGCCCGCCAGGTCGGAGACCAGGAGCCGGGCCCCGGCGTCGTCCAGGACGTAGCCGAGGCGTTCGACCGGCGCGGCAGCGTCGAGCGGCACCCAGGCGGCGCCGGCCTTCCAGACGCCGAGGTAGGCGGCGATCAGGTCGGGGGTGCGGCCGAGCATGACGGCGACCGTCGTCTCGGGGCCGGCGCCCAGTTCGCCGAGCCGCCGGGCGAATGCCTCGGCACGGCGCTCCAGGCGGGCATAGGTCCAGCTCTCGCCGCCGCAGACGACGGCGGTCTCCTCGGGGTTGGCGCGGGCGACGGCGGAAATCACGGTGTGGACGAGGTCGTCGGCCGCGGCGGAGGTGCCGGGCTCGGGGGCGCCGGGGCCGAGGGCGAGGATCTCCTCGCGCAGGGCGTCGGGCAGCAGCGCGGCCCGGTCCAGGCGCACCCGCGGCTCGGCGGTCAGGGACTCCAGCAGCCGCACCCAGCCGGCCGCGAAGCGCTCCACGGTGGCCGGGTCGAAGAGGGAGGTGGCGTACTCGACCAGGCCGAGCAGGGAGCCGTCGCCCTGGCGCTGGAGCACGAACGTGAGGTCGGTACGGGCGCTGCGCCAGGCCCCGCGGAAGGCCTCGATGTCGCCCTCGGAGGCGGCCATACCGGTCCGGCCCTCCTCGTGCAGGTCGAACATGACCTGGTAGAGGGGGGTGCGGCCGGGGTCGCGGGTGTCGTCGAGCTCGGCGACGAGGCGGTCGAAGGGCAGGTCCTGGTGGGCGAAGGCACTGCGGGCGGTGTCCCGGACCCGGATCAGCGCCTCCTCGAAGGTGGCGTCGGCCGGGGCGTCGCAGCGCATCACCAGCGTGTTGAGGAAGAAGCCGACGACATCGGCGACCTCCGGCCGCTCCCGGCCGGCGACGGGCACGCCGACCGGCACGTCCCACTGGCCGGTGAGCCGGGCGACGAGCGTCCCGAAGACGGTCAGCAGGGTCTGCTGGAGGGTCGCCCCGTGGCCGCGCCCGAAGGCGGCGGCCCGGTCGGCGAGTGCGGCGGGGACGGTGAACACGTGGGCGGCGCCGATGCCGTCGCGGACGGCCGGACGGGCCCGGTCCGCGGGCAGGTCGGCGGGGACGGCCCCCTCCAGGGCCCGCTTCCAGTGGGCCAGCTCCTCGGTCGCGGCGGATCCCGTCAGCCGGCGGCGCTGGTGGACGGCGTGGTCGGCGTACTGGACCGGCAGGGCGGGGAGCACGGCGCCGGTGCCGTGGTGCGCGGCCTCGGCGAGGGCCAGCAGGTCGCGCTCCAGGACCACCGAGGACCAGCCGTCGCAGGCGATGTGGTGGATGGACAGGATCAGGTGGAGGGAGCCGGCGCCGCGGACGGTCAGGGCGCGCCAGACGGGCCCGTTCTCCAGGTCGAAGGGGCGGCTGAACTCGTCCTCGATCAGGACGTTGCGGGCCTCGGCGGTCTCGGCGCGGGTGGTGCGCAGCTCGATGTGCGGGGCGGGGTCGGCGATCTGGACCGGCTCGGTGCCGCGCAGGACGTAGCGGGTGCGCAGGATCTCGTGGCGCTCGGCGAGTCCGTGCAGGGCCGCCGCGACGGTGTCGTCGGCGTAGCCGGGCGGCAGGGTGATGAAGACGGGCGCGTTCCACTCGGCGCTGCCGGGGCGCATCCGGTCCATCAGCCACAGGCCCTGCTGGCCCGGCGAGAGCGGCAGTCCCGCTCCGGTGCGGGGCACGGGCCGGACGCCCTCGTCGGCGGCTGCGGCCGTGGCGGCGTCCGGGCCGGCGGTGCCCGCGAGGGCGGGGGCGTCGGCCAGCAGGGCGGCCTGCGACTCGACGGTGGTGGCGGTGAACAGGGCGCGCAGCGGGACCGTGGTGCCGGAGGCGGCGGTCAGGGCCTGGGCCAGCCGGCTCAGCAGCAGGGAGGCCCCGCCGAGCTGGAAGAAGTCGTTGGTGGCGCCGATCCGGGCGGCGGGGATGTCCAGGAGGGCGGCCCACTGCTCGGCGACGACCCGCTCGGCGGCGGTGCGTACGGGGACGTGCGCGGTCTCCGCCTCGGCCGCCGCGGAGGCGGGCTCGGGCAGGGCGGAGCGGTCGATCTTGCCGTTGGCGGTGAGCGGGAAGTCGGCGACGGGCACGTACACGGACGGGATCAGCGGGTCGGGCAGGGAGCGGCGCAGGAAGGTGCGCAGTTCCTCGGGGCGCAGCCGCTCGCCGCGGGAGCGGACCCAGGCGACGAGGCGGTGTCCGCCGTCGCCGTCGGGGACGGCGGCGGCGACGGCGCCGCGCACCCACGGGTGGGCTATCAGCGCGGCCTCGACCTCGCCGGTCTCGATGCGCACCCCGTTGACCTTGACCTGGTGGTCGAGGCGGCCGAGGTACTCCAGGGTGCCGTCGGCCTGCCAGCGGACCCGGTCGCCGGTGCGGTAGAGCCGCTCGCCGGGCGGGCCGTAGGGGTCGGGGAGGAAGCGTTCGGCGGTCTGGTCGGGGCGGCCCTGGTAGCCGAGGGCCAGGCCGATGCCCCCGGCGTGCAGTTCGCCGGGGACGCCGACCGGGACGGGACGGCCGGCCGGGTCGAGGACGAGGGCGCGCATGTGGGCGATGGGGCGGCCGATGGGGACGGCGCCGGTCTCCTGCGCGGGGTCCCAGCGGTGCTCGGTGATGTCGACGGAGGCTTCGGTGGGACCGTAGGTGTTCCAGATCTCGGCGCGCGGGGCCAGTTCGGCGAGGGCGCGGCAGAGTTCGGCGTGCAGCGACTCGCCCGCGCTGAAGATCAGGCGCAGGGCGGTGGCGCGCTCCCAGCCGGACTGTTCGGCCAGGCGCCGGTAGACGGAGGGGACGCCCTGCAGGACGGTCACCTTGTGGTCGCCGACGGCGCGCAGCAGCGCGGCCGGGTCGCGTTCGGCGTCCTGGGGGGCCACGGCCACCGCTCCCCCGCTGATCAGTGGCGAGAAGAGTTCCAGGCCGGCCGCGTCGAAGCCGACGGTGGTCTTGAGGAGGAAGCGGTCGGCGGGGCCGAGCTTGTGCCGGTGGGCCAGCCAGCGCACCCGGTTGGCGATGCCGGCGTGCGGGACGAGCACGCCCTTGGGGCGGCCGGTGGAGCCGGAGGTGTGCAGGACGTACGCGGGCCGGGCCGGGTCGGGGGCGAGCGGGAAGCCGGCGGCCTCGGCGGCGGACACGGAGTCGGGGGCGTCGGCGACGTCCAGGACGGTGAGTCCGGCGGGCAGCCGCGCGGCGGTGCCGTGACCGGCGAGGACGACGCCTGCGCCGGCGTCCTCCAGGACCAGCGCGAGCCGGGCCTCGGGGTAGGTCGGGTCGAGCGGGACGTAGGCGCCGCCGGCGAACCAGACGCCGAGCAGCGCGGCGATGAGCTCGGGGCCGCGCGGCAGGCAGACGCCGACGAAGTCGCCGGGCGCCACTCCGCCGGCCCGCAGGGCGGCTGCGTAGCGGGCGGCGTGGTGCTCCAGGTCGGCGTAGGTCCAGGCGGCCCCCGTGGTGACGAGGACGGCGGGGGCTTCGGGGGTGCGGGTGGCCTGGGCCCTGAACAGGCCGGGCAGCAGCAGACGGCCGGGGGCGGATCCCGACTGCGTACGGTCGTTCACGTTCTCTCCTTCATCGGGATCGGGGGTGGCGTCGGCCGCTTTCCGGGGCCGGGGCGCCCGGGTGGCCCGCACGTCCGGGTGGTCAGGCGGCGGAGCCCGCGGACATCCGGCGGCGCAGGCTCGCGGGGCGCAGGTCGGTCCACAGTTCGGTGATCCGGGCGAGGCATTCCTCGCGGGTGCCCTCGGTGCCCTCGGCGTGCCAGCCGGCGGGCAGGTCGCGGTCGGCCCACCAGATCGAGTACTGCTCCTCGTCGTTGAGGACGACGCGGTGGACCGTGTCCGCCTGGGTCTCGTTCTGCTGTTCGCTCATCGCTGTTCCCTTCGCGTGGTCAGGTGCCGCCATCCTTGAAGAGGCCGCTATCGATGCCCTATCGAGCGCATATACGTGCCGGAACGCGGCAGGGCCCCCGATGCCTGTCGGCTTCGGGGGCCCTGGGGTGCGCGGGCGTGGCGGGTCAGGCGGCGGCGCCGCTCAGGCCGGTGCCGGTGGTGTCGGCAGCGCCCTGGAGGGGCGTCGGGAGGGCGGCCTCGAAGGCGGCCTCGAAGGCGGCCTCGACGTCGTGGCCGAGGATCCAGCCGACGTCCGCCGCCGCCTCCTTGACGCCACCGGACCGGCCGCCCGCGCCCGGGGCGGGACGGCCCGTGCGCGATCCGAGCTGGACCTTCGTGGTGTGCGGGCGGCGCAGCGACTCGTAGCGCTCCAGGGCGTCGGCGACGCCCCGCGCGTCCTCGCCCCCGCGGGCGAGGCACAGGGCGAGCGCCACGCCGTCCTCGACGGCCTGGTTGGCGCCCTGTCCGTGGTGGGGCAGCATCGGGTGGGCCGCGTCCCCGAGCAGGGTCACCCGGGAGGTGCTCCACCGCTCCAGCGGGGCCCGGTCGTAGAGGGCCCAGCGGCGGACCTCGCCCGCGGCGCCGACCAGCTCGCGCACCTCGGGCGCCCAGCCGGTGAGGACGGCGTCCAGGTCGGCCCGGTCGCCGGCGCTGGTCCAGGACTCGGCGTCGCCCTCGTCGGCGGGGGTGACCACCACGTAGGTGAACTGCCGTCCGCCGTCGACCGGGTAGCACAGCACCCGGGACTCGGGGCCCGCGAACATGTACATCCGGCCCGGGTCCAGCGAGGGCACGTCCGCCGCGTCCACCAGCCCCCGCAGCGCGCTGTTGCCGGAGTACACGGGGGCGTCCGCGCCGGCCACCGCGCGGCGCACCGCCGAGTGGACCCCGTCGGCGCCGACCAGGACGTCGGCCCGGCCCGTGGTGCCGTCGGCGAACTCCAGGAGCACCCCGTCGGGGCCCTCCTCGTGACGGACGAGCTCCTTGCCGGTGCGCACCCGCTCGCCGGGCACCAGTCCCGCGAGCATCCGGTGCAGGTCGCCGCGGTGGACGGTGAGGTAGGGCGCGCCGAACTGCCGCTCCCAGGCCTCGCCCATCTCCTGTACGGCGACCCGCGCGCCGTTGTGGAAGGCCCGGACCTCCAGGGCCTCGGGGCGGACCGCCAGCTCGGCCAGGCGCGGGCCGAGGCCGAGGCGCTCCAGCAGCCGGGTGCCGTTGGGGCCCAGGTGCATGCCCACCCCCTGCTCGCGCAGGGCCCCGCCCCGCTCGTACACGGTGACGTCCAGGCCCCGGGCGTACAGGGCCGCGGCGGCGGTGAGACCGCCCAGGCCCGCGCCGATCACGGCCACTTCGAGGCTCACCGGTACTCCCAGGCGCTCTCGAAGGACTCGAACTCGTCGGCGGAGTCGAAGGAGGCGAAGTCCGCGCCGGCCCCTCCCGCGGAGCCCAGGGCCAGCAGCGCCTCCAGCTCCCCCGCGCCCGCCAGCTCCACGTCGGCGACGCGGGTGTCCGGCTCGGCGACGGCAGCCGCCAGCATCCGCTCGTACCCGTCGGCGAAGCGCGCGACCGTCTCGCGGTCCAGCACGTCCGTGTCGTACGAGAAGACCGCGGTGACCCCCTCGGGTGTCTGCTCGATGCGCAGCAGCAGGTCCAGCTGGCCCTCCTGCTGCGGGACGTCGATCAGGGCGATGTCCAGCCCGGCGTACGGGACGGAGGGTCCCTCGGCGGCGCCCGGCGCGACGTTCGGCACGGGCGGTTCCATCCGGTCCATCTGGACGAGGAACAGGGCGGTGCGGAACACCGTGGCCCGGGGGAAGGCCAGCGCGCACGGGTAGCGGACGCCCATCATGCCGCCCATCACCCGCTGCCCGGCCTGCTCGGCCGCGCTGCGGAAGGTGGAGCCGGCGGTGAAGTCGGCCCGCACCGGCATGGTGTTGAGGAAGCAGCCGATCACGTCCCGCTGCGCGCGGCCCATCCGGCTGGTGGCCGGGACCCCGAGCACGAAGGCCTCCTGGCCGGTCCAGCGGTGGGTCAGGGCCTGGAAGACGCCGAGGAGGTAGGCGAAGGGGGTCACCCCCGCAACGGCGGCGGCCGGGGCCAGGGCGGCGGCGCTCTCCGCGGCCAGCTGCCGTACGACGGTGCCGCCCCGGTAGGAGCGCAGCGCGGGCCGGGGCCGGTCCAGGGGGAGTTCGGCGGCGGGGGCCCGCCCCACCGACTCCTGCCACAGCTCGGCCGCCCGCAGGCCCGACGCGGAGGCGGTGTAGCGCAGCTCCTCGGCGGCGTGGTCGGCGTAGGAACCGGGGATGGGCCGCCAGCGGGGTTCCTGCCCGGACGCGAAGCCCTCGTAGGCGTCGAGGACGTCGCGCACCAGCAGCCAGCGCGAGGTGAAGTCGCTGACGATGTGGTGGGCGGAGGTGACCAGCGCCCAGTCCTCGTCGGTGTTGCGCAGCAGCACCACGCGGAAGGCCGCGGACTCCAGGCGGAAGGGCCGGGCCCCGGCCTCCTCGGCGGCCCGGTGCAGGGCCTCCTCGCCGGCGCCGTGGAGGTCGCGGAACTCCATCCGTACCAGGGGCTGTTCGCCGACGGTGCGGCGGACCCCTTCGGTGTTCTCGGTGAACACCGAGCGCAGCAGCTCCTGGCGGGCGCCGACGGCGGTGACGGCGGCGTCCATGGCGGCGGGGTCGACCCGGCCGCGCAGCCGCAGCGGCATGACGATGTTGTAGGCGGAGGCCTCGGGGGAGACCCGGTAGGCGGTCCACATGGACTGCTGGATCGCGGTCAGGGGCAGTGCCCGCGCGGCGCCGGGCGTCCCGGCGGTGGTGTCCGTCACGGCGGTCACGGCGGTCATCCGCAGCCTCCCGCGTGGCTCATGTCCGTGGTGCGCCCGGCGCCGACCACCGCGAGCTCCGCCTCGGCGGGCTGCGCGGCGGGGGCCGCGGGGGCGGCGTCCCCGAAGGAGGAGGCGAAGGCGGCCACCCGGTCCAGGCCCCAGTAGGGCTCACTGCCGTTGACGAAGAACGGGACGCCGAAGACGCCGTCGCGGTGCACGTCCAGCAGGGCGGTGACGGCCCGCTCGCGCAGTTCCGGGCTGTCGGTGGCGGCGGCCACCGCGTCGGCGTCGAGGCCGATCTCCACGGCCAGTTCGAGGACGGTCGCGGGGTCGCAGATGTCGCGTCCCTCCAGCCAGCGGGCCCGGCCGGCGCGGGCCACCCACTCCCGGCCCAGGCCCGCGTCCACGGCGAGGAACCAGGTCAGGTGGGCCGGCTCCCACCACGGCTCGCGGTCGGCCGGCCAGGTCAGCGCCAGGTCGCGCTCGGCTGCGAGGCGGCGTACGTCACGCAGGATGTAGAACTGCTTGGCACGGGTCATGGGGGTGTACGGGAACTGCCCGCCGGCCTCGTCCAGCAGCTTGGCGCTGGTCTCGTCGGGCTCCCAGAAGGGGCGCCACTCGACCCGGTCGAGCAGACCGGGGTGCTGGCGCTCCAGGTCGTGCAGGGCGAAGAAGTTGTAGGGGCTGCGCAGGTTGAAGTAGAACCGGGGCGGTTTGGCGGCACGGCCGGCCATGTCGAACTCCTCTGTGAATCAGGCTGGTCGGACTGGTGGGGCCGGTCAGACGACCAGACCGCCGTCGATGTGGAAGACCTGTCCGGTGATGTACGCGGCGCGGTCGGAGGCCAGGAAGGACACCAGCTCGGCGACCTCGTGCGCCTCGCCGAAGCGGCCCAGCGGGATCCGGGCCGTCATCTCCTTGGCGTGCTTCTCGGACAGGCCCCCGACCATGTCGGTGGCGATGAATCCGGGGGCGACGGCGTTGGCCCGCAGGCCGCTGCGGCCGGACTCCTTGGCCAGGGCCTTGGTGAAGCCGATGATCCCGGCCTTGGTCGCGGAGTAGTTGCTCTGCGTGGCGTTGCCGGCGGCGGCGACCGAGGAGAGGGTGATGATGGTGCCGCGGCGGCGCTTCATCATCGGGAAGGCCAGCGCCTTGGCGAAGTTGAAGGTGCCGTCGAGGTTGGTGCGGACCACCGCGTCCCAGTCCTCGTCCTTCATCATCGCGAGGTGGCCGTCGCGGACGATGCCGGCGGCGGTGACCAGCACCTCCACCGGGCCCAGTTCGGCCTCGGCCCGCGCGGTGAAGGCCCGGACCTGCTCGCGGTCCGTGACGTCCACGCGGCCGGCCAGCACCCGCGCCCCCAGCTCCCGGGCGGCCTTCGCGGCGAGCTCGGCGGCCTCCTCGTTGGACTGGTAGCAGAAGGCCACGTCGTGGCCGTCCCGTGCCAGGGTCTCCACCACGGCCCGGCCGATGCCGCGCGAGCCGCCGGTGACGAGGGCTACCGGCCTCGGTGTCTCGGACATGGATAGATGCCTCTCTCTTCGGGACGCGGGTGCGCGTACGCGTGTACGCGCGCGGGGGATGGTGCGCGGGGTGCGGTGTACGGGGCCGGGGGGCGCGGTGCCGTGCGCCCCCCGTCGGTCTCAGCCGAGCCTCAGCAGGGTGGCTCCGACGGTGCCGTCCCGGTCCAGGGCGGTGACCAGCGCGAGCCGGTCCACCAGGGCGGGCTCCGCACCGGCGTGCGCCAGGACCGCGGCCAGCTGGAAGGCGGCCGAGGCGGCGGTCGCGTCGCCGACGAGCGGGCGTACGGCGATCCGCTCGCCGCCGATCCCCTCCAGCGCGGACTCCTCCTGCTTGCCGAGCTGCCCCGGCGGAGTGCCCGGTGCGATCAGGGCGACGTCCTCGGGGCCCACGCCCGCGTCGGCGAGCACCTCGGCGACGCAGCGGGCCAGCGCGGCCCCGGCGCGTCCGCTCTCCGGGAAGGCCCGGAAGCGGGAACCGAGGACGGTGGCGAGCACCCTGCGGCCTCCCTCGCGGGCGGCCTCCCCGCTTTCCAGCAGGAACAGCGCGGCGCCCTCGCCGAGCGGGTCGGCCTCGGCCCCGCCGTGGTCGGCGACCCGCTCCAGGCGGGCCCGCTGGACGGAGAACTCCTCGGCCGCGCCGGCCAGCAGCGCGTTGGCGTGGCCGCCGCGCAGCAGCCGGGAGGCGTAGTTCAGGGCCAGCAGGCCGGTGGCCGAGCCGCCGGAGACGGTGACGTTGGGGCCCTTGAGGGTGTGCCGGATGGCGCTCTGGCCCGTCGGGCAGTTCATCACCGTGTTGGGGAACCGGGCCGGGTCGACGAGGTAGGGCTTCTCCCCCGTCAGGGCGTCCCGGGTGAAGTCCATGATGGACTGGACGCTGCCGGAGGTGCCGAGCACCAGCCCGGTCTTCTCCGGGTCGGCGGCCAGGCCCTGGCCGAAGTCCTCCAGGAGCTCGCCGACGGTGACGACGGCGATCCCGGTGGCCCGGTCCATGGAGCGGGTTCCCTTGCGGCCGAGCACCGCCTTGATGTCGAAGCCCGGGATGAGGCCCGCTTCCCCGTAGGGGACCGGCCACTGCCCGCCGTCGACGGCGGAGGTCGCCGTGGTCCCGGCCAGGAGTCCCTCGGCGAAGGACCGGCGGCCCAGGCCGTACGGGGAGGTCACGGCCCAGCCCGAGATGACGAGCCGGCGCTCGCGGGGCTGCGCCGCCGCTGTTTGCGTCATGCGACTGCGCTCCTGTCTTCCCAGTGGCCGAGGACCAGTACGGCGTTGTTGCCGCCGAAGGCGAGTCCGTTGTTCTGCACGACCTTGAGGTCGGCTTCGACCGCCTCGTTCGGTACGCAGTCCACGCCGCACTCGGGGTCGGTGGTGCGGTGGTTGATGGTGGGCGGGATGAACCCCTCGCGCAGGGCGAGGGCGCAGGCCGCCGAGGCCAGGGCGCTGGCGGCGCCCATGGTGTGGCCGATCATCGACTTGATGGAGACGGTGCGCGGCAGGTCCTCGCCGAACACCTGACGGATCGCGCCGACCTCGGTGACGTCGTTCGCCCTGGTCCCGGTGCCGTGCGCGGAGATGAAGTCCACATCGGCGGGGGTGATCCCGGCGTTGGCGTGCGCCGCGGTGATGCAGCGGGCGATCGAGTCCCGGTCGGGGGCGACGGGGTGGCTGGCATCGCAGGACAGGCCGTAGCCGAGGACCTCGGCGTAGATCCGGGCGCCGCGGGCCAGCGCGGACTCCAGCGACTCCATGAGCAGGATGCCGGCGCCCTCGCCCGTGAGGATGCCCTGCCGGTCGGCGTCGAAGGGCCGGCACACGTCGGGGGCGATGGTGCCGAGCCGGTAGAAGCCGGTGAACGTCTTGCGGCACAGGGCGTCGGCCCCGCCGCACAGGGCCATCTCCACGTCTCCGGAGCTGATCGCGTCGTAGCCGTAGCCGACCGCGTAGTTCCCGGCGGCGCAGGCGGTGGGGACGGTGACCGTCTCCACGTCCTCCAGGCCGAGTTCGCGGACGATGCCGGCGGAGAGCCGGCCCGGCCAGACGCGGCGGGCGACCACCGGATCGAGGGTGTCCTCGTCCCCGGCGACCTGGAGCCCGGTGAGGTGGTCCAGATCGCGGGACTCGCCGTCGGTGGTGCCGACCGAGACCAGGGAGCGCCTGGCCCGGACGTCCGCCTCGGTGAGACCGCCGTCGGCCACCGCCATCCGGGCCCCGGCGACCGCGAACTGGGCGGCCCGGCCGAGCTCGTCGGCCGGCAGCTCGCGCAGCCAGGCCTCCGGCTCGAAGTCGGTGATCTCGCAGGCGTTGGCGTGGGCGAAGCCGGTGGTGTCGAACGCACTGATGGGCTTGGCCCCGCTGCGTCCGGCGCGCAGGCCCTCGGCGAAGGCGTCCACGCCGGTGCCGATGCTCGTCACGACACCGAGACCCGTGATCACCACCCGGTGCCGGGCAGCGGTCCGCTGCCCCGTCGCGGCCGTCTCGGTGGTCACTTGCCCTCGGCCTCCGCGATCACGGCGTAGACGCCGACCAGGTTGACCATGCGGCTGAGCTCGGACTGCTCCAGCGTGATGCCGAAGACGCGCTCCAACGAGGCCAGGATCTCGATGGTGCGCAGGGAGTCCGCGTCGTGCTCCTCCTTGAAGAGGCTCGTCTCGGTCACCTCGTCGAGGTCGAGTTCGAGGATGTCGCAGACGATTTCCTTGATCTGCTCCTTGCGCCCGGCGTCGAGGGCGGGGATCTGGGTGGTCATCTGATGTTCCTCCAGGTGAAGGGCGGTCCGCGGCGGACCTGCCGGTGCCGTCCCGGGTGGGCGCCCGGTGGGGTGTCGGGGGTGGGGGGCTGGCGGGGCCAGCGGTGGTGCGATGCTTCGATGGTGAAAGGGGCCGCTATCAGTGGCCTATATCCACCAGGTGCGGAGTGAGGCCCGCGGAGCGGGGCTCCTTCCAGAGGTGCGAGACCTCGCCGAACTGGCGGTACACCCAAGCGTCGTCGTAGATCGTCTCTAGGTAGCGGTCGCCGCCGTCGGGCAGGACGAGCACCACGTTCGAGCCGGGGATGATGTCGGGGGCGATCCGTTCCAGTGCCGCGACGACGGCCCCGGAGGAGCCGCCGGCGAGCACCGCCTCGTCGCGGACGAGGCGCCGGCAGCCGACGACGCAGTCGAGGTCGCCGACGTGGATGACCCGGTCCGCGTCCGAGGGACGCAGCAGCCGGGGCACCACCGAGGCACCGTGGCCCGGGATGAGCCGGGTGCGGCGCTCCTGCGGGCCGAAGAGCACGCTGCCGATGGCGTCCACCGCGTTGATCGTGGTGTTCATCCCGTGCCGGCGGATGTACTCGGCGCAGCCGCCCAGGGTCCCGCTGGTGCCCGCGGCCACGATGAGCTGGTCGACGCGACCGTCGAGGGCCTCGGCGATCTCGCGCATCGTGTTCTGGTGGGCGATGGGGTTGAGGGGGTTGGAGTACTGGTCGGGCCAGTAGGCGTCGGGCGTCACGGCGACGAGGTCGGCCACCCGGCGGAGCCGGGCCGGCAGCAGTTCACCGGTGGCCGGATCGGGGTCGACGACGATCTCGACCTCGGCTCCGTAGGCCCGCAGGATCGCGACGTTCTGCCGGGTCGTCCTGGCGTCCACCACGCAGATGAAGCGCAGTCCGAAATACCCGCAGATCTGGGCGAGCCCGATCGCGAGATTGCCGGAACTCGACTCGATCACGGTTGATTTGCCGGGTACGAGCTCCCCGGTTCTGATGCGCGCCAGCACCATGGAGAGTGCGGAGCGGTCCTTGATACTTCCTCCGGGATTGAACCGCTCCACCTTGGCGAACACCCGCGAGCCGAGGCCCGGCAGCAAACGCTCCAGTTCGATGAGCGGAGTTCCTCCCACGGTGGAGAGGATTCCCTTCGTCCCTTCTTCGTACGGCATCTGATGCAGCCATCCTCTGCTGGGAGTTGCGGGGTGCGAATACAGCGTGATTGAGATTCGGCCAATCTGCTATATCGATGCCATACGGCCGGTTATAGGTGGCGCATAGTCGATGGCCTGAATCTCTTCCACATCGCACCACGGAAGTCCCCCATGAAGACGGAAGAGAGAGTCCCTCACATGACCGGCACCGACTCGCGCATTCAGAAAGTCGTCATCCTGGGCGGCGGAACCGCCGGCTGGATGACCGCCGCCTATCTCGGAAAGGCGCTCCAGGGCACCGTGGACATCACGGTCCTGGAGGCTCCGGCGATCCCGCGGATCGGTGTCGGTGAAGCCACCGTCCCGAACCTGCACAAGGTCCTCTTCGAATACCTCGGCATCGCCGAGGAGGAGTGGATGCGGGAGTGCAACGCCAGCTTCAAGATGGCCGTCCGCTTCGTCAACTGGAGAACCGGCGGCCAGGGCGAGCCGAACGCGCGGGAGTTGGAGAACGGCGGCCCGGACCACTTCTACCACCCGTTCGGCATCCTGCCGGACAGCGACAACGTCCCGATGTCGCACTACTGGGCCAAGCGGAAGCTGGAGGGCCAGACCGAGGAGCCGTTCGACTACGCGTGCTTCCGCGAGCCCCCGGTCATGGACGCGAAGAAGTCCCCGAAGTGGCTCGACGGCACCCCGTCCACCCGCTACGCCTGGCACTTCGACGCGGCCCTGGTCGCCGACTTCCTGCGCCGCTTCGCCACCGAGAAGCAGGGCGTCAACCACGTGCAGGGCGAGATGACCCACGCGGAGAAGGACGAGCGCGGCTTCATCAAGGCCCTGCACACCAAGGACGGCGGGGTCCTGGAGGCCGACCTGTTCGTGGACTGCTCCGGCTTCCGCGGCCTGCTCATCAACCAGGCCCTCGAAGAGCCGTTCATCGACATGAGCGACCACCTGCTGTGTGACAGCGCCGTCGCCACCGCCGTTCCGCACGACGACGAGGCCAACGGCATCGAGCCGTACACCTCCGCCATCGCGATGTCCTCCGGCTGGACCTGGAAGATCCCGATGCTGGGCCGTTTCGGCTCCGGCTACGTCTACTCCAGCAAGTTCACGACCAAGGAGGAGGCGACCAAGGAATTCAGCGCGCTGTGGGGCCTCGACCCGGAGACGACGAAGTTCAACCACGTGAAGTTCCGGGTGGGCCGCAACCGTCGCGCCTGGGTGAACAACGTGGTGAGCATCGGTCTTTCCTCCGCGTTCCTGGAGCCGCTGGAATCGACCGGGATCTACTTCATCACCGCGGCCATCTACCAGCTGGCCAAGCACTTCCCGGACCGCACCTTCAACCCGGAGCTGGCCAACAGCTTCAACCACGAGATCGAGGTGATGTTCGACGACACCCGCGACTTCATCCAGGCGCACTTCTACTACGCGCCGCGCAATGACACGCCGTTCTGGCGGGCGAACAAGGAACTCACGCTGCCGAAGAACATCCAGGAGAAGATCTCCGCGTACAAGGCCGGCCTGGCGATCAACTCCCCGATCGCCGACGAGTCCACGTACTACGGGAACTTCGAGGCGGAATTCCGGAACTTCTGGACCAACGGCAGCTACTACTGCGTCTTCGCCGGCCTCGGCCTCGAACCGGACGCCCCCCTGCCGATCCTCGCGCACAAGCCCGATTCCGTGGCGGGCGCCGAGGCCATGTTCGGCAAGGTCAAGCAGGAGCAGGAGCACCTCCTCGACACGCTGCCGAGCACCTACGACTACCTGCGCAAGCTGCACGGCTAGTCCGCGGTCGCTTCCTTCCGGTGCGCAGGCCCGGAGCCGGCCCCTCCCTCCGGCTTCCGGGCCCGCGCCGCACCCCGATCCCCAGGAGTCCCACAGATGTCCCGTACCTCCCAGCCCTCCCCGTCCCTGCGCGCCGATCGGTCCGACGGCGCGGCCGAAGCCGACATCCGCCCCCTGATGTCGGCGTTCCCGTCCGGCGTCTCGGTGATCACCACGATCGGTACGGATTCCGAGCCGCGCGGTATGACCTGCAGCTCCCTGGCCAGCGTGGCCCTCTCCCCGCCCACCATCGTGCTGTGCCTGCGCACGCAGAGCCCGACCGTCCGGGCCGTGCTGGAAACCGGCCAGGTGGCCGTCAACCTGCTCCACGAGAACGCCCGTCCCGTCTCCGACCTGTTCGCCTCGGGCGCCCCGGACCGCTTCGCCCGGACCGAGTGGCGGCTCCCGCTGGGGGCCGGCGGCCCGCACCTGGCGGCGGCCTCGCACGCCGTCGCCGACGGCGAGGTGGTCGAGGCCGTCGAGTTCGGCGACCACACCGCGGTGTTCGTCCGGGTCACCCGGGTCTCGCTGCACGACGGGGAGGAGCCCCTGCTGTACGGCAAGCGCAGGTACGCCCGCTGGACCGATGCCACCGCCGTGCCCGGCCCGCCCGCCGCCGCCCCACCCCTGCCGGCGATACCAGCCCCGCCCGCCCCCACCCCACCGGCCGATTCGGCTGCTTCGGTCCTGCCCGCCGCTTCGGCGCCGCCCGCCGCCGCCAAGGAGGCCGCCCGTGTCCGCCCGTGACCCGCTTCCCGACCTGCTGATCGCGATCCCCGCGGTCATCATCTCCTGCAAGGCCGGCGCGATGCTCTTCCGCCGCCTCGGTCAGCCGCCGGTGGTCGGTGAGATCGCCGTCGGCATCCTGCTGGGCCCCTCGCTCCTCGGCTGGCTGTGGCCCTCGGCCCAGACATGGCTGTTCCCCGGGACGGTCCTGCCGTTCACCGGGGCGTTCGGAAATCTGGGTCTGCTGGCGTTCATGTTCCTGGTGGGACTGGAGCTCAACCTCTCCGCCCTGCGCGGGCACAGCCGTACCGCCATCGCGGTCAGTCAGGCGAGCATCGCGCTCCCGCTGGTCCTCGGCTCCGGGCTGGCCCTGCTGATGTTCGACACGCTGGCCCCCAAGGGGGTCTCCAAGATCGCGTTCGTCCTGTTCATCGCGGTGTCGATGAGCATCACCGCGTTCCCGGTGCTGGCCCGGATCCTGACCGACCGGGGGCTCTACAACACCCGGATCGGCGCCCTGGCCATGGCCTGCGCGGCGGTGGACGACGTGACCGCCTGGTGCCTGCTGGCCGCGGTGGTCGCGGTCAGCACCAGCAGCTCCCCCGTCGAGGCGGCCACCACGGCGGCCCTGGCGGCCCTGTTCCTGGCCTTCATGATCTACGCCGTCCGGCCACTGCTGGCCAAGTGGGCCGCGCGGGCCGCCCGTACGGTGGACTCCGTCGTGCTGGTCGTGCTGTTCAGCGGGCTGTGCCTGTCGGCCTTCACCACCGACAAGATCGGCGTGCACGCGCTGTTCGGTGCCTTCGTCTTCGGCGTGATCACCCCGCGCGGCTCCCGGGTGATCGAGCTCTGCGCGGCCCGGCTGCGGGCCTTCACCATCCCGATCCTGCTGCCGCTGTTCTTCGTCAACACCGGTCTGCGCACCGATGTGGGGCTCGTGGTCGCCAACCCGATGATGTGGGTGTGGGCCCTGGCCATCATGGTCGTCGCCTTCCTCGGCAAGTGGGGCGGCAGCACCTCCGCGGCGCGGGCCACCGGCCAGTCCTGGCGGGACGCCATGTCGATCGGCGCCCTGATGAACTGCCGCGGTCTGACCGAGCTGGTGGTGCTGAACCTGGGGCTGGAGCTGGGGGTGATCGGGCCGGACCTGTTCACCATGCTGGTCCTGATGGCCCTGCTCACCACGGCGGTCACCTCTCCCGCGCTGTCCTGGATCCGCCGGAAGGTGCCGCGGGGCACGGAGGCCGACGACCTGGCCGACGGTCCGCTGGCACACGATCCGGTGCAGTTGCCGGCCAAGGCCGCCGCGATCTCCTGAGGCGTGCCCCCACCGGGACGCGCACCGGCTCCCGTCCCCTGAGCGCGATCCGCCGTGCGGCCGTACCGTCCCCCTCCCAGGGACCGGTGCGGCCGCTCGGTCGCGGTGCGCGCGTCATGCCCGTCCTACGTGTCCGCCGCTCACCGCCCCACCGTGGCG
>NZ_JBGWAB010000159.1:0-16492 GCF_041862025.1 Streptomyces sp. AB3(2024) | reverse complement strand
GGCCGGACCGCCCCGGGCGCCCCGGCCCCGGAGGGTGCTCCGGCCGCCGCCCCGGCCGTGGCCGACGCCGCCTCGTGCCCCGCCCGTGTCCGCCGTATCCGCATCGATCTCACCTGTACTCCGAAAGCCTGCGACCGATGCCGAGGAGGGCGGCGGCCGCGCCGACGGCCGCCAGCGCCGCCGAGCCCGTGATCAGCCCGCCCAGTGCGCCGAGCCCGCCCCGGGCGGCCCGGGTGAACTGGTTCTGCTCGTGCGCCACGGCCCGTTCCAGGGAGGCGTCCACCGTGTCGAACGAGGCCCCGCTGCTGTCCGGGTGCCGCTCGTCCCCGATGACCTGGGGAAGGGCGAGCTCGTAGTCGCCCTTCATGTCCGATTCCCGGGCCGCCGCGTGCCGCTGCTTCCACTGCGCCACACCGGCCACGGCCTGCGAGACGGGCGCGCGGCCGCTCGTGTCGTCGGCCAGGCGCAGGGCCCGCGCCAGCCCCTCGTCGAGCTGTTTCATGTTCTTCTCGTAGTCCACGTCGTACTTGTCGGACTTCTTGTCCGCGGCCAGTACGGCGCCCCGCGCGATCAGGGTCAGGTTCTCGTTGGCCCGCGCCTGGAGCGAGGCGATCCGCGCGTCGTTGAGCACCTTCAGCGACTCCTGGCCGTCGGTCCGCGCCTCGCTCAGCCCCGACCGGGCGAGCGTCTGGCCGACCGTCAGCCACAACAGCACGACGGCGGCGGCGACCGTCGCGGCGAGCAGTCCGTGGTTGAAGACCCGGTGGGTGCGCAGGTAGTTGCGGCGCTGGGCCCACACCAGGGCGGCGAGGGCCAGCAACCCCGCACCGGTCGAGGCCAGGGGCCAGGAGCGGGCCTCGTCGTAGTCCGTGTAGAGCCGGCCGGTCTCCGCCGCGTACAGGCGCTGCGCGGCGGGCAGCAGGACCGTGCTCATCTGCTCGTTGGCGTAGCGCAGATAGGCGCCGCCGAGCGGCAGGCCCTGCCGGTTGGTCGCGCGGGCCTGCTCGATCAGGCCCGTGTAGCGGGGCAGCTGCTCGCCGAGGAGGGCGATCTCCTTGCGGGAGTCCCCGCCCGCGCCGGTGTTCGCGGCGGCGCTCACCAGCAGCCGCGAGGCGTTGGCGATGTCCTTCTCGTAGCGCAGGCGCACTTCGCGGGGCTCCTGGGCGCCCGCCAGGAAGCCGCTGGAGGAGGCCGTGTCGGCGTCCGCGAGGGAGCGGTAGATGCTCGCCGCGTCCGCGCTCAGCGGCTGGCTGCGGCCCACCACGTCGTCCGCGGCGGTGACCCGGCCGGAGACCTCCCACACGGCGACCGTGCCGAACAGGACGACCAGGGCGGCCAGCACCGCACCGATGATGCGCAGCCGGCCCGGCTCGGTCGTGGCCGCGGCGCGCAGCCGCTCCACGCCCTCAGCCCAGGCGGTGCTCCGCCCCGGCGGCCCCGCCGGCGCGGGCGGTCCCGCGTCCGGCCCGGCGGGCAGCCCGGAGGCGGCGCTCCCGGGCGCGGCCGCGCGTGTCGTGATGGCCACCGTGACCTCCCCCTCGGTCCTCTGCTCCGGAGCAGTATGGCCGTAGTGGCGCCCGACCACAGCACCCGGAGCCCGATCTTGGGCGATCCGACGCCCCGTGCGCCCCCTGCCGCCCCCGCGGTTTTTCCGTCCCCCCTTCCCCCTCAATACGCCGCGCCACGCCCTGCGGTTCCCGACTCGCCCGCCCGGGAGGCGGGTTCACCCGAAGTGGGCACGGAGCTTCGCGTGGGCCTCGGGCGGGGCGTCGACGGAGTCCAGGCCGAGGAGGGCGGCGCCCAGGACCGGCGGGGCCGTCACCACCGAGAGCCGGGCCAGCGGGGCCCGGGCGGCGAGGAGTTCCCCGATCCGGTCGTTGAGCTGCGGGTGCCGGGCCGCGAGGACGCTGCCGCCCAGCAGCACCGGCGCGTCCTCCCGCAGCAGTCCCAGCCGCTCCAGCGCCACCGTGGCCAGCGCCACCACCTCGCCGGCCTGTCGTTCCACGATCGCCGAGGCCACCGGGTCGCCCGCGGCCGCCACCGCGAACAGCACCGGTACCAGTTCGTGCATGCGCCCGCGGGCCACCGTGCCCAGGTGGAGGGCCTCGATCAGCGCGGCCATCGAGGCCAGCCCGAAGTGCGCGGGCAGGGCCTGCGCGAGGCCGGTGGGGCCGCCGCGTCCGTCCTCGGCCCGCGCCGCCCACCACATGGCGTCCTCCGCCAGGCCGCCCCCGCCGCCCCAGTCGCCGGAGATCACCCCGAGGGCGGGGAAGCGGGCGGTCCGGCCGTCGGGCAGCATGCCGACGCAGTTGATCCCCGCCCCGCACACCACCGCGACCCCGCGCGGCAGGTCCGCGCCGGACAGTCCCGCCCGCAGGATCGCGAAGGTGTCGTTGCGCACCTCGGTCCGCGCGCCCCAGCCCCGCGCGCCGACCGCGGCGGTGAGCTGCCGTTCCTCCACCGGCAGGTCGGCGTTGGCCAGACAGGCCGAGACGAGGTCGGCGCAGGGCGCGCCGGGCCGCAGCCCGGCGGCCCCGGCGGCCTCCGCGACGGCCCGCGCGAGCACGTCCACGGCCGCCTCGATCCCGACCCGGGGCGGCTGGAAGCCCCCCGAGCGCCCGGTGCCGAGGACGGTGCCGTCGGTGCCGATCAGGGCCACGTCGGTCTTGCTGTTGCCCGCGTCGATGGCGAGGACGGCCGCCGAGGGGCCGGTCGCGCCGGTCGCGCCGGTCACGCCCATGGCAGGTGCTCCTTGTTGTGTGCGAGCAGCCGGTCGGTCAGCCCCTCGGCGAGGTCGTACTGCCCGACCAGCGGATGCGCGAGGAGCGCCTTGAAGACCCGCTCGCGTCCGCCGCGCAGCGCCGCGTCGAGCGCGAGGTCCTCGTACGCGCTCACGTGCGAGGTCAGTCCGGCGAACAGGGGGTCCAGGCGGGGCACGGGCAGCGGTACGGGACCGGAGCCGTCGACGCGGGCCTGGACCTCGATGACGGCGTCGTCGGGCAGGAAGGGCAGGGTGCCGTCGTTGCGGGTGTTGACCACCTGCACGGAGGGACCGCCGTCGCCCAGCAGGGCCGCGGCCAGGTCCACGGCGGCCTCCGAGTAGAACGCGCCGCCCCGCTTGGCCAGCAGCGCGGGCTTCTCGTCGAGCGCGGGGTCCCCGTACAGGGCGAGGAGTTCCTTCTCCATCGCGGCGACCTCGGCGGCCCGGGAGGGCTTCTCGCCCAGTTCCCGGACCACCTCGTCGTGGGCGTAGAAGTAGCGCAGGTAGTACGAGGGCACGACGCCGAGCCGGTCCAGGAGGGCGCGCGGCAGGCGCAGGTCGGCGGCGACGGCGTCGCCGTGCCCGGCCAGCAGCCGGGGCAGCACGTCGGTGCCGTCGGGGCCGCCGAGGCGTACGCCCGTCTCCCAGGTGAGGTGGTTGAGCCCGACGTGGTCGAGGTGGACCTCGGCGGGGGCCACGTCCAGCAGCGCGGCGAACTTCCGCTGGAGACCGATGGCGACGTTGCACAGTCCGACCGCCTTGTGGCCGGCCCCGAGCAGGGCCCGGGTGACGATCCCGACGGGGTTGGTGAAGTCGATGATCCAGGCGTCGGGGGCGCTCCGGCGGACCCGTTCGGCGATGTCCAGCACCACGGGGACGGTGCGCAGGGCCTTGGCCAGGCCGCCCGCGCCGGTGGTCTCCTGGCCGACGCAGCCGCACTCCAGCGGCCAGGTCTCGTCCCGGAGCCGGGCGGCCTGCCCGCCGACGCGCAGTTGCAGCAGGACCGCGTCGGCCCCGGCCACTCCGGCGTCGAGGTCGCTGGTGGTGGTGACGACGCCCGGGTGGCCCTGGCGGGCGAGGATCCGCCGGGCCAGGCCGCCGATCAGCTCCAGCCGTTCGGCGGCGGGGTCGATGAGCACCAGTTCGGTGACCGGCAGGGCGTCGCGCAGGCGCGCGAAGCCGTCGATCAGTTCGGGCGTGTAGGTGGAACCGCCGCCCACCACTGCGAGTTTCATCGGGCCTAGCCTTTCACTCCGGTCAGGGTGACGCCTTCGACGAACGCCTTCTGGGCGAAGAAGAAGAGGACGATCACCGGGGCCATGACGAGCACGGTCGCCGCCATGGTGAGGTTCCAGTTGGTTTGGTGCGCGCCCTTGAAGGACTCCAGGCCGTAGCTGAGGGTCCAGGCGGCCGGGTTGTCGGAAGCGTAGATCTGGGGGCCGAAGTAGTCGTTCCAGGCGTAGAAGAACTGGAACAGAGCGACGGCGGCGATGCCCGGCTTGGCCATGGGCAGCACCACCCGCAGCAGGGTGCGCAGCTCGCCGCAGCCGTCGACCCGGGCGGCGTCGAGGTATTCGTCGGGGATGGTGAGCAGGAACTGGCGGAGCAGGAAGATGGAGAAGGCGTCGCCGAAGGCCATCGGGACGATCAGCGGCCACAGGGTGCCGGAGAGGTCGAGCTGCTTGGCCCAGAAGAGGTACATGGGGATGACGACCACCTGCGGCGGCAGCATCATCATGGCGATCACCAGCAGCAGCGCGAGCCGCCGGCCGCGGAAGCGGAACTTGGCGAGGGCGTAGGCGACGGGCAGCGAGGAGACCACGGTGAGCAGGGTGCCGAGGCCCGCGTACAGGAGGGTGTTGCGCCACCAGATGAGGAACCCGGGGGTGTTCCAGACCTGGGCGTAGTTGCCCCACTCCCAGGTGCGCGGCCACAGGTCGCGGGTGAGCGCCTGGTGGTCGCTCATCAGGGAGGTGAGGAAGAGGAAGACGAAGGGGAGGACGAAGAACAGGGCGGCGGCCACCGCGAGGGCGTGGACGGCGATCCAGTGCAGGACGGCCCCGCGGGTGCGCGGCCGGCCCGTCGGCGCCGGTTCGTCGGCGGGCGGCCGGGTGCGGGGGCCCTTTTCGGGCAGGTCCGTCTCGGTCAGGGTCATCTCAGTCACCGGCTCCGATCAGTCCGCCACGGCGGCGCATCAGGAGCGCGGTGAAGGCCATGGAGAGGGCGAACAGCACCAGGGCGACGACGCAGGCGGCTCCGTAGTCGAAGCGCTGGAAGCCGACGTTGTAGACGAGCTGGGGCAGGGTCAGGGTGGACTTGTCGGGGTAGCCCGGTTCGAACTGCTGGCCCGAGCCGCCGATGATCCCGGCGGCCACCTTCCCGGCGACCAGCGGCTGCGTGTAGTACTGCATGGCCTGGATGACCCCGGTGACCACGGCGAACAGGACGATCGGGGAGATGTTCGGCAGGGTGATGTGCCGGAAGCGGGCCCAGGCGCCTGCGCCGTCCAGCTCGGCGGCCTCGTACTGCTCCTTCGGTACGTCGAGCAGCGCGGCCATGAAGATCACCATCAGGTCCCCGACCCCCCACAGCGCGAGGGCGGTGAGCGCGGGCTTGGACCAGGCGGCGTCGGTGAACCAGCCGGGCGTCGGCAGCCCCATGCCGTCGAGCAGGGTGTTGACGGGGCCGGTGCCGGGGTTGAGGAGGAAGACGAAGGCGAGGGTCGCGGCCACCGGCGGGGCCAGGTAGGGCAGGTAGAACAGGGTGCGGAAGATCCCCGCCCCGGTCTTGATCTTCGTGATGAGCAGGCCGACACCGAGGCCGAAGACGACCCGGCAGCTCACCATGACGACCACCAGCCAGAGCGTGTTGCGCATGGCCGGCCAGAAGAGCGGATAGTCGGTGAAGACGTAGCTCCAGTTGGCCAGGCCGTTGAAGACGGGCGGGCGGAATCCGTCGTAGCGGGTGAAGGAGAAGCACAGGGTGGACAGCAGCGGGTAGGCGAAGAAGACGGCGAAGCCGATCAGCCAGGGCGACATGAACGCGGCGGTCCGCAGGGCTGCCCGGCGCCGCTTGGCCCGCGGGGTGTGCGGGGCCACCGGGCTACTTCGCCTTCGCGATGTCGGTGTCGATCTGCCGGTCGGTGGCGGCGAGACCGGCCTGGAGGTCGGGCACGTCGCCCTTTTCGAACCGGTACGCGAAGTCCTGGAGGGTCAGCTGGTAGGTGCCGCCGTCCGGCTGGGCCGGGGTGGTGTTCGACTTCGCGTGCCGGGCGATGTCCATGAAGGTCTTCAGCGCGGGGGTCACCTTGAGGTCCGGGGACTCCAGCGCGGCCAGCGTGGAGGGCAGGTTGTGGATGGAGTTGGCGAAGGCGACGACTGCCCCGGTGTCGGTGGTCATGTACTTCACCAGCTCCCAGGCTGCGTTCTGCTTGCGGCTCGTGGAGGAGATGCCCATGATCGTTCCGGAGAGGTAGCCCTTGCCGTAGTCGCCCACCTGGTCGTCCGGTACGGGCAGCGGGGCGGTGGCGACCTCGAAGCCGACCCCGGCCTCCTCGGCCATGGCGACGCGCCATTCGCCGTCGATCTGCATGGCCACCTTGCCCTTGTTGAAGGGGTGTTCGGTGCTCCACTCGTCGCCGAAGCCGGCCCGGTATCTCTCCAGCTTCTCGTAGCCGCCGAGCTTGGCCACCAGGTCCTTCTGGGCGGTCAGCATCTTCGCGAAGGCCGGGTCCTTGGCCAGGTTGGAGCTGCCGTCGGCGGCGAAGTAGGTGGGGCTCCACTGCGCGGCCAGGCGCATCGGGGTGGTCTCGTAGCCGTGGAAGGTGGGCATCACGCCGAGTTGGTCGTACGAGTCCCCGTTGGACTTGGTCAGGGCCTGGGCGTCCGCGGCGAACTGGCTCCAGGTCTTGGGGGGTTCGGTGATCCCCGCGGCCGCGAAGGCGGTCTTGTTGTAGACGAGGCCGTAGGCGTCGTGCAGCAGCGGGAGCGTGCACTGGTCGCCCTTGAACTGCGTGTACTCCAGCAGGGTCTTGGGGAAGACCTTCGCCTTGTCGATCCCGGACTTGAGGAGGAAGGGGTTCAGATCGGCGAAGGCGCCGGAGTTGCAGAACGTGCCGACGCTGTCGGTGCTGAAGGAGGAGACCACGTCGGGGGCCTTGTCCCCGCCCGCGCGCAGCGCCTGGTTGACCTTGGCGTCGGTCATGTCGCCGGTGACCTCGACCTTGATGTTCGGGTGCGCCTTCTCGAAGCGGGAGATGTTCTCCTCGATCGCCTTCACCTCGGAGGGCGCGGCCCAGCCGTGCCAGAACTTCAGGGTGACGTCCGCCTTCGGGTCGTCGGAGGCGGTGCCGACGCTCTGGCCCGTACAGGAGGTGGCGAGTACGGAGAGGGTGGCCAGGAGGGTGGCCGCGGTGGTCGTTCGTCGTCCGGTTCTGGGCATGACGGTGCTCGCTCTCTGGGGGAGGAACTTCCGGTGGGAGGTGCCGGTGAGGGGGCTGAGGGGCGCGGGGGAGGGGGGCGGGGTCAGCGGGAGGTGTCGAAGACTTCCTCACGGGTGGCGGCCAGGGCGCTCTCCAGGGCGCCGCGCAGGACGGGCCGTTCGCGCACCTCGCCGGCCACCAGCCGGGGCCGGGAGGGCGCGAGTTCGGCGAGCTCGTCCCGCAGGAGGGTGCGCAGGGGGTCGCCGCCCGCGCTGATCGCGGCCCCGGACAGGACCACGAGCTCCGGGTCGAGTACGGCGACCAGCGAGGCGAGTCCGGTGGCGAGGACGGTGGCGTAGGACCGCAGGAAGTCCAGGTGGGGCCCCTCGGGTTCGGCGGCGGCCCGCCGCAGCAGGGCCACCGCGGCGGCCACCTGGGGCCCCGGCGCGGCGGCGCCGGACCCGGTCTCCGCGCCGGTCTGCGCGGGGACCTCGACGCCGTGTTCGCGGGCGAGCCGGGGCAGTACCTGGGCGCCGGCCAGCTCCTGGTAGCCGCCGGAGTTGACCCGCGTGACCTGCCGGACCAGGGGGTGTCCGGGGACGGGCAGGAACCCGACCTCGCCGGCGCCGCCGGTCCAGCCGCGGTGCAGCCGGCCGCCGAGCACCAGGGCGGCGCCGAGGCCCTCCTCGTTCCAGAGCAGGACGAAGTCCTCGTGGCCGCGGGCCGCGCCGAGGCGCTGCTCGGCGACGGCGGCGAGGTTCACGTCGTTCTCGTACTCGACCGGCACGGGCAGCGCCGCGGCCAGTTCGTCGAGCAGGGTGGGGGAGTGCCAGCCGGGGAGGTGGCTGGCGTAGCGCAGCCGGCCGGTCTGCGGGTCGAAGGCGCCCGGGGTGGCGATGACGACGCGGTGCAGGTCGTCGCGGTGGAGTCCGGCGGCCGCGACGGCGCCGTCGAGGGCCGTGGTGACCTGTGCGACGGCTTCGGCTCCCTCGGCGTAGGGCAGCTCGAAGCAGCCGACGACGGTGCCGCTCAGATCGGCGACGGCCGCGACCACCCCCTCGGGGGTCACGTCGAGCCCGCCGACGTGGGCGGCGCGCGCGTTGAGGGCGTAGAGCTGGGCGTTCGGCCCGGGGCGGCCGCCGTCGGTGCCGGTGGCCACGACCAGCCCGGCGGCCTCCAGGCGGGCGAGCAACTGCGAGGCGGTGGGCTTGGAGAGGCCGGTCAGATGCCCGATCCGGGTCCGGGAGAGCGGGCCGTGCGTCAGCAGCAGCTCCAGGGCGGCGCGGTCGTTCATGGCGCGCAGCAGGCTGGGGGTTCCGGGCGTGGCGGCGGGCATGGGGCTGGGTCTCCCTCACCGAGGTGAACTGTTAGGTAAGTTTCCTATTGGCGTCTGAGCCGTGTCAATGGCGGTGCCGGGCGCGGTGTCCACGGCAGCGCCGCGGCCGGTGCCGGGGCGCGGAAGCGGTGCGCGGACGCCGCTGCCCCGCCGGTGGCGACCGGCGGGGCAGCGGGTGGCGACCGGCGGGGCAGCGGTGGAGCGTGAGGGGCGTGCGGGACTACTTGGAGATCCGGGGGCCGCCGGGCGAGGCCGGCGCCGGGATCGGATTGGTGGCCATGGACTGCGGGGAGGACGGGTTGGCCAGTGCCGAGGGCGGGGCGACGGAGGCGGCCGGATCCGGGGTCTCCTCCGGCTCGGAGGAGTCCGGCAGGCCGCCGATGATCCGGATGCCGGCGGCGTCGAAGGCCTCCTTGATCCGCCAGCGCAGCTCGCGCTCCACGGCGAACTGCTGGCCCGGCATGGTCTTCGCCGACACCTTCACCGTCATCGAGGCCAGCAGCACCTCGTCCAGGCCCAGCACCTCCACCGGCCCCCACAGGCGCTCGTCCCACGGGGACTCCTTCGCCAGCGAGTCCGCGACCTCCTGGACCACCCGGCGGATGTGCGCGAGGTTCTCCGTCGGCTTGACCTGCACGGCCACGCCGGCGGTGGCCCAGCCCTGGCTGAGGTTGCCGATCCGCTTGATCTCGCCGTTGCGGACGTACCAGATCTCACCGTTGTCGCCGCGCAGCTTCGTCACGCGCAGTCCGACCTCGATCACCTCGCCGGAGGCCACCCCGGCGTCGATCTTGTCACCGACGCCGTACTGGTCCTCCATGATCATGAACACACCGGAGAGGAAGTCCGTCACCAGGTTGCGGGCACCGAAACCGATCGCGACACCCGCCACACCGGCACTCGCCAGCAGCGGGGCCAGGTCGATCTTCAGGGCGGCCAGCACCATCAGCGCCGCCGTGCCGAGGATCAGGAACGAGGCCACCGACCGCAGCACCGAACCGATCGCCTCGGACCGCTGGCGCCGCCGCTCGGCATTGACCAGCAGCCCGCCCAGCGCGGTGCCCTCGACGGCCTCGGCACTGGTGTTCATCCGGCTTATGAGCTTGGTCAGGGCCTTGCGGACCACCGAACGCAGCAGCGCCGCTATCACGACGATCAGCAGGATGCGCAGGCCGATGCTCAGCCAGGTGGCCCAGTTCTCCTCGATGAAGCTCGCGGCGTTGGTCACGCTCTCGGCGGCGTCGTCGGTGGTGTTCGCTGCCAGGGGGAGCAGGGTGGCGGGCGAGGGCACGGCGGGGAACCTCCAGGCATAGCGGTCTGCCCGCGGGACGTGGGTGCGGGACAGACCAACCACACTAACGGGGCACGGGCCCGACCCCGTTGCCGTGTTCGAGGGAGAGACCCGACTCGCCGGGGGATGACAGGGGATGTGGTCGAAAACACCTCGGACCCGTTACGGGCGCGTGGTGGCGCTTCGACCAGCCGTAAGGGGAGACTGGAGAGCAGATCGTCCCGGCGCGAGCCACGCGCCGCCGGCGTACAAGGAGGCAGTCCGTGCCGCACGTCCTGGTCCTCAACGCGTCGTACGAGCCCCTCGGTGTCGTACCGCTCCGCCGCGCGCTCGTCCTCGTCCTGGAGAACAAAGCGGTCTCCCTGGAAGAATCGGGCGCCTTTCTGCACAGCGCGACGAGAGCCGTCCCCGCTCCCAGCGTGGTCCGGCTCAAGCGATTCGTGCGGGTCCCCTACCGGGGGCCCGTTCCACTCACCCGCCGCGCGCTCTTCGCCCGCGACGGTGGCCGCTGCATGTACTGCGGGGCCGTCGCCACCAGCGTCGACCACGTCATCCCGCGCAGCCGGGGCGGCCAGCACGTCTGGGACAACGTCGTCGCCGCGTGCCGCCGCTGCAACCACGTCAAGGCCGACCGGCACCTGCTGGAGCTCGGCTGGCGGCTGCGCCACCAGCCCGCCCCGCCGTCCGGCCTGGCCTGGCGGATCATCGGAACGGGCCACCGGGATCCCTGCTGGATGCCGTACCTCCAGCCGTACGGGGCGGACGACGCGCTGGAACGCATCGGGGTCGCCGCGTCATAGGGGCGCGGACCCGGCTACGGGACCACCGAGAAGGCCGAGGCCGACCAGAGGCTGCAGCCGAAGCGGGTCGCCCGGCGGTCGCAGGTGACGCGGACGAACCGGGTGTCCGGAGCGTCCAGCCGGACGGTGTCCACAC
Source organism: Streptomyces sp. AB3(2024) (assembly GCF_041862025.1). Classification (NCBI taxonomy): domain Bacteria; kingdom Bacillati; phylum Actinomycetota; class Actinomycetes; order Kitasatosporales; family Streptomycetaceae; genus Streptomyces; species Streptomyces sp. AB3(2024). The sequence continues at coordinate 5,748 of NZ_JBGWAB010000159.1, read as the reverse complement.
CGCCCCGCGAGGTCACCGCGACGGCCGGGCGCCAGCTCACGCCGTCGGCGGACGTCTCGACCCGGTAGGCGGAGGGGTACGCCTCCTGCCAGTGCAGGCGCAGCAGCCCGATCCGGGCCGGGGCCGCCAGTTCCGCCCGCCACCAGGCGCCGTCCACCGACGGCGAGGACCACCGGGTGGCGTCCGAGCCGTCCACCGCCGCGGACGCCGGGAAGCGCGGGTCCTCGTCCGCCGAGGAGGAGGACCGTGCGCCGCGCAGCAGGTCCGGGCCACCGGTGCGCGGCACGGCCCGCACGGTCAGGGTGCGCGTCTCCCCGGCGAAGGCCACCGGGACGGCGTAGGTCCCGGCCGGGGTGCCGGCCGGCACCGTCACCTCCAGCGGGACGGACACCCGCGTGCCGCGCGGCACCACCACGTCCCCCGGCACCTTGACGGCCACCCCGGCCGGCGGGGCCGCCGTGAACGGGCCGCGCACCTCGCCCGGTCCCAGGGCCGACAACTGCGCGGTCACCGTCCGCGGGCCGCCACCGATCTCCACGTCGGCCGGCGCCCCGTCGGCCAGGTCCAGCCGGACCCGCGGACCGTCCGCGAACCACGGCACCACCGCGTGGACCACCGGGTCGGCGCCCGTCCACGACAGCCGCACGGCGTCGGCGCGCACCCCGGCCGCGTCGGCCTGGGTCCATCCGGAGACGGTCGCCTCGCCGATCCGGCGCCAGCCCTCGCCCGGTACCCGCACCTCCACGACCGCGCCCCGCGCGTCGGCGGCCGGCGGGTCCGTCATGACGGTGACCGCGGACAGCGGGCGCGCGGAGTCCAGCCGGACCGTCCAGGAGCCGGGAGCGTGCTCCACGGTGCCCTCCCGGCGGTCCGCGCCCGTCCAGCCGTCGGACTCCTCGGCCGCCCTCTTCAGGAACGGGTCCAGCACGGATGTGTCCACCCGGGCCCCGCCCTTCTCGGCCAGGGCCCGCCGTGCCGCGTCCAGTTCCCGCGAGGCCTGCCAGGCGGCGGCCCCGTCGCCGCGGGCCTCGGCCCGTAGCAGGTCCACGGCCAGCTCGCCCGCGGCCCCGTAGCGCGAGAGCCGCTCCAGCCAGGGGCCCGCCTCGGCGGCGTACGAGGGCAGCCGGGCCGGGGCTTCCCGCAGCACGGTGAAGGCCGCCCGCAGCCGCTCGCCCGCCTTGGGGTCACCGGCCGCGCGGGCCCGCCAGAACTCCTCCACCAGCGGCTTCAGGTACGCGGACTCCTCCAGCTTGAGCCCCGAGGAGGCGGTGTTGCCGGCCAGGGCGGCCAGTGCCTCGCGGGTGCGCCGGTCGGGGCCCGCCAGTTCGCGCACGGCCGCGGCCCAGGACTCCCCGGCCCGGTAGCCGCGCGGGTTCCAGGCGTAGTCCGCCGCCGTGAACAGCGGGATCCGCGACAGGGTGCCCTGTTCCATGGCGTTGGCCAGCACCCCGGCCGAGCCCGAGGCCACCGCCGGGTCGCGGCCCGCGTAGGGGCCGAGGAAGATGCGGCCCGGGTCCCAGTCGTTGACCGGGTAGTTGTCCATGGTGACCAGCGGGTGCCCGAGCGCGGACCGGGCTCCGGCCAGCTCCTTGCCCGTGATGGTGCGCGGCACCACGCCCACGCCCGTCCAGGCCACCTCCACCCGGGGGTCCAGTGCGCCGGCCAGCGCCGTCCGGTAGGTGGTGGCGCCGTCCTGGAAGTACTCGGTCGGCAGCAGCGACAGCGGTGCGGCCCCCGGGTGCCGGGCGGCCAGGTGCGCCGCCAGTTCGCCCGCGACCTCCGCGTGCGCCTTCGCCGCCGCCGCGGGACCCGTGCCGTACCGGACCCGGTCGGCCCGGCAGCCCCACTCCGTGTAGCTGACGTCCTGGAACTGCAGCTGGAAGGCCCGGATGCCCAGCTCCCACATGGCGTCCACCTTGCGCAGCAGCGCCGCGCGCTCGTCCGCCGAGGCCAGGCACATGGACTGCCCCGGGGACACCGCCCAGCCGAGGACCACCCGGTTGGCGCGGGCCCGTTCCGCCAGGGCCCGGAACTCCTCCTGCCGCTCCGGCGGGTAGGGGTCGCGCCAGCCCGTCGTGCGGTACGGGTCGTCGCCGGGGGCCAGCAGCAGGCGGTTCTGTTTGGTGCGGCCCAGGAAGTCGATCTGGGCGAGCCGCTGTTCCCGCGACCAGGGCTGCCCGTAGAACCCCTCGGTGACCCCGCGCACGGGGGCGATCGGCCAGTCGCGCACCAGCATCCCGGGCACCTTCCCGGGCCCGGCCGCCAGCAGTTGACGCAGCGTCTGCGCGGCGTGGAACAGCCCGTCCTCGCCCACCCCGGCCAGCGCGACCGTGTCCCGGCCACCGGTGCGGCCCACCGCCAGCCGGTACCCGCCGTCGGGCAGGTCGCCGGCCGGGGCCGCGCCGAGGGAGCGCAGCGCGGCCTCGGCGTCGGGGCCCTGGAGCCGTACGACGAGGGCCCGTTCGGGCAGCGCGGCCCCGGGGGTCCGCTCGTGCAGGGTCCGTACGCCCGCCCCGCGCAGGGCGGTGCGCACCACCTCGGCGGCGTACGGGTCCACGTCGTGCGGCGCGACCAGCACGGCCTCCGCCCCCACCGGCAGCTCCCGCCCCGGATCGGCGACCGCCGACTGCGGCCGGGGCCACACGGCGGGCCCCTCGGCGGCGGTTCGCGGGGGATCGGAGCCCGGGTCGAGCAACGGTACGGGGACCGCGGCGGAAGCGGCGGCCGAGCCGCCGTCGGGGCGCGGCGTACCGGAGGTCTTCGGCGTGGCGGTGATGCCCTGCGGGGTCGCGGCGACCGCCCCGCCCAGCAGGCTCCCGATGACGGCGACCGCCGCCGCGGTGCTCCGCTTCCTGCCCCTGAGCTGCACGGAGCCTCCCCGTCCCGAGTCGTCCCCCGCTCGTACGAACGAGCCAGAGCCCACCACCCGTGCGGCTGAAGTGTCAATCGGGGCGGGTGATCTGACCTGGATCCGCCAGGAATGCGATGCCTCCGACTGGGTATGGCTGCGGTGTTCACCGGGGGTGTTGCATGGGCGCGTCCGACGGACCCGCACGAAGGAGTGCTCCCATGAACGCCCGAACCGCCGCCCGAACCGCCGCCCGACCTGCCGTCCGCACCACCGCCCGTGCCCACGCCCCGCTCGCCCACCTGCCCGCCCCGTCCGGGCCGGCCGAGGGCCCCCTCACCAGCGAGCCCCCGCTGGCCGGCTCCGCGTACGCGCCGCTGACCAGCGAACCCCCGCTGCTGGAGGAGGCCCCGCTCACGAGCGAGCCGACCACCCCCGCACCGTCCGCCGCGGGCCTCTAGGGCACCGGGCGGACCGCCCCACCCCACGACAAGGGAGTTCCATGGACGACCTCGCCCGGCTCGCGGCCCTGCACGGCGTCGCCACCCGCTACCAGCCAGCCGAGGACGTCACCGTCGACGTCCCCGAGGCCACGGTCCGGGCCGTCCTCGCTCTGATCGGGGTTCCGGTCGACACCGCCGGGGACGTCCGGGGCCTGGCCGACTCCGCCGAGCGGGAGCGGGCCGCACGGCTGCTGCCGGCGACCGTGGTGCAGTGGCGCGGTGAGGCCGTCCCGGCCGCCCTGGCCGCGCTGCCGCCCGGGACCCGGCTGAGGGTGGCGCCGGAGGACGGGGCGGCGGAGCGGGACTGGGCCGCGGAGCTGCCCCTCGGGGTCCACCGGCTCACCGCCGAGGCCCCCGACGGGCGCACCGCCGGGGCCACCCTGATCGTGGCCCCGGACCGGGCACCGGCCACGCCCGGCCGGGCCCACGGGCTCCTCGTCCAGCTGTACTCGCTGCTCTCGGAGCGCTCCTGGGGCATGGGCGACCTCGGGGACCTGGCGGAGCTGGCCCGCTGGGCGGCCCGCACCCACGGCGCCGGGTTCGTCCAGGTCAACCCGGTGCACGCGGCCGTTCCCGGCACGCCGACCGACCCCTCCCCGTACCGGCCGGCCTCGCGCCGCTTCCCCGACCCGGTGTACCTGCGCGTCGAGGACGTCCCCGAGTACGCGCACTGCCCGCAGCGGGCCGCCCTCGACGAACTGGCCTCCCGCGGCGGGCGGCTGCGCCGGGAGGTGCTGGAGAAGGGCGCCCTGATCGACCGGGACGCCGTCTGGGACCTCAAGCGCGCCGCCCTGGAACTGCTGTACGCCGTACCGCGTTCCCCCGTACGGCAGGCCGCCTACGAGGAGTTCCGCGCCGGGCAGGGCGCCCCGCTGGAGCGGCACGCCGCCTGGTGCGCGGCGGCCGCGGGGGAGGATCCGGCGGAGCGCGCCGACTTCCACGCCTGGCTGGTGTGGCTGACGGACGAGCAGCTCACGGCCGCCCAGCGGGCCGCCCGGGAGGCCGGGATGGCGGTCGGGATCGTGCACGACCTCGCGGTGGGAGTGCACCCCGAGGGCTCCGACGCCCGGACCGGGCCCTTCCATGCCCGCCGCGTCTCGGTGGGTGCCCCGCCGGACGCCTTCAACGCGCGGGGCCAGGACTGGGGGCTGCCGCCCTGGCGGCCCGACGCCCTGGAGGAGTCCGCGTACGCGCCCTTCCGGGACCTGCTGCGCGGGGTGTTCCGCTACGCGGGCGCGGTGCGCGTCGACCACGTCATGGGCCTGTTCCGGCTCTGGTGGATCCCCGAGGGGGCCCCGCCCGCCGAGGGCACGTACGTCTCCTACGACGGCGAGGCGATGCTGGCCGTCCTGGTGCTGGAGGCCCATCGGGCCGGGGCGCCGGTGGTCGGGGAGGACCTGGGGACGGTGGAGCCGCGGGTGCGGCGCGCGCTGGCCCGGCGCGGGATCCTGGGCACCTCCGTGCTGTGGTTCGAGCGGGACTGGTCCGGCGACGGCGATCCACTGCCGCCCGGGGCCTGGCGGGAGGACTGCCTCGCCACCGCCACCACCCACGACCTGCCGCCCAGCGCGGCGAAACTGGCCGGGGCGCACGTCGAACTGCGCGACCGGCTCGGCCTGCTGACCCGGCCGCCGGAGCGGGAGCGGGCCGAGGACGCCGCCGACACCGCGCAGTGGCTGCGGGTACTGGACGGGCTCGGGCTGGAGACCAAGGGCGAAGAGGCCGCCGTGCAGGCCCTGTACGCCTTCCTGCTGCGCACGCCCGCCCGGCTGGTCGGCGTGTGGCTGCCGGACGCGGTGGGGGACCGGCGGCCGCAGAACCTGCCGGGCACCTGGGACCAGTACCCCAACTGGCGGCTGCCGGTCGCGGACGAGGCGGGCCGGCCGCTGACCCTGGAGGCGCTGACCGCCTCGCCCCGGGCGAACGCCCTGCTGAGCGCGGTGCGGGAGGGGGCGTGGACCCGTACGGCACCCCCGGGCGCGCGCCCGCTTTAGGTGTTCGCTACTTTGGCACCGTGGACAAGAAGAACGCTCTGCGCGCCGGCGCCGTCACGGCCGGATCGACGCTGATGATGCTGCTGATGACGTCTCCCGCCCTCGCGCTCACCCGCGACGACGGCGACGACCCGGGTCCGGGCCTGAGCATTGGCGAGACGCTCGGCCTCTACGTGGCCCTGCCGATCGTGCTGTTCCTGGTCATCGCGGGTCTCGTGATCGTCGGCGACAAGTCGCGCAAGCAGCAGTAACACCAGAACGGACGTGGGCCGGCCCGACGGGGCGGCGCCACTCCTGAAGACTTCCGGGGGGGGGGGGGGGGGGGGGGGGGGGGGGGGGGGGGGGGGGGGGGGGGGGGGGGGGGGGGGGGGGGGGGGGGGGGGGGGGGGGGGGGGGGGGGGGG
>NZ_JBGWAB010000158.1:0-16632 GCF_041862025.1 Streptomyces sp. AB3(2024) | reverse complement strand
CTTGTAGCCCTCGGCGTTGCGGTCGATGACCGCGGTCGCGCCCATGGCCCGGCAGATGTCGGCCTTCTCGGGGGAGGAGACGACGCAGATCGGGTTGGCGCCGCCGGCCAGGGCCAGCTGGGTGGCGTAGGAGCCGAGGCCGCCGCTGGCGCCCCAGATCAGGACGTTGTCGCCCTGCTTCATCCCGGCGCCGTTGCGGGAGACCAGCTGGCGGTACGCGGTCGAGTTGACCAGACCGGGGGAAGCGGCCTCCTCCCACGTCAGGTGCTCCGGCTTGGGCATCAGCTGGTTCGACTTCACCAGCGCGAGCTCCGCCAGGCCGCCGAAGTTGGTCTCGAAGCCCCAGATCCGCTGCTCCGGGTCGAGCATCGTGTCGTCGTGCCCCTCCGCGGACTCCAGCTCCACCGACAGGCAGTGCGCCACGACCCGGTCGCCGGCCCGCCAGCGGTTGACCCCCGGCCCGGTGCGCAGCACCACGCCCGACAGGTCCGAACCCAGCACGTGGTACGGGAGGTCGTGGCGCCTGGTCTGCTCGGACAGGCGGCCGTAGCGCTCCAGGAAGCCGAAGGTCGGCAACGGCTCGAAGATCGAGCTCCAGACGGTGTTGTAGTTGATGGCGCTCGCCATCACCGCGATCAGGGCCTCGCCCGGACCCGGCTGCGGCGTCGGCACGTCCTGGACGTGCAGGGACTTGCGCGGGTCCTTCTCCGACGAGGCCATCCCCTCGAACATGTCCGTCTCGTCGCGGCGCACCACGTTGCCCCGGTAGGAGGGGGGCAGGGCCAGCGCCGCGAAGTCGGCCGGTGCCGTGTCCTCGGACAGCAGGGCATTGACGATCTCGTCCACGTGAGTTCCCTTGCGCATCGGCGGGGGCGCCGTCGGACCGGCCGGTAACCTCTCGGACGTGCGCGCCCCCGGTCTCGGAGTGACGACGCGTCCGCGGCCGGCGGGCCGCCGTCTCCCGGCAGCCTGGGCGGCGCCGGTCGAGCGCCCTTCGAAGCCAACTCGACCGGCCTTGCGGACGGTGGAAGGACGCCCGCGCACCCGTATCCGTACCCGTAGAGGAGCGGCCGCCCCATGGTGACCTTCGTCAACAAGCTCGACGTCCACGGCGACCTGTCGGAGTTCCTCGCCGTCAAGAGCCGTGCCGCCCGGTTCGTCCGGGCCCAGCCCGGCTGCGTCAGCCACCAGACCCTGCGCCTGGTCGGCCCCGCGAACGTCTACGTCGAGCTGTCCGTCTGGCGGGACGCCGCCGCGCACCGCGCCGCGGTGACCAGCGAGGGCTTCCGGAACCTGGCCCGGGATCTGGCCGAACTGGCCACTCCCGAAACGGCGTTGTACGAGACCGTCACCGACGGCGCCCCCACCGCGGCGGCCGACGCCACCCGCTGACCCACGCCCCCGCCGCGAGCCCCGCCCCCCGGGACCGGCCGGACTCCAGGCACGGTCCACCGTCGCTCGAGCGGCGGTGGAGAAGGTCGAACGGCGACCGGCCGGACCTGGTCGAGGACGAGCCCCGCGGGCAGGTGAAGGCCGGATCCTCGGCGAGGACGCCAACTGTCCCACCCGCACGACCAGGAGCATGTCTATGCGATTGTCCTCACCCACCGCGTCCCGGGTCCACTCCCAGCTCACGCTGGAAGAGGTCACCAAACGCTACGACGACCACGTCGTGCTGGACCGGGTGTCGCTCACCGTCAAACCCGGTGAGAAGGCCGGGGTCATCGGCGACAACGGCTCGGGCAAGTCCACGCTCCTGCGGCTGATCGCGGGCGTCGAGGACACGGACAACGGCGACGTCACCGTGACCGCCCCCGGCGGCGTGGGCCACCTGCCGCAGCGCCTCGAACTGCCCGCCGGAGCGACCGTCCGCGACGTGCTCGACCAGGCGTTCGCGGACCTGCGGGACGTGGAGCGCCGCCTGCACGCGGCCGAGGACGCGCTCGTCGACAACGACCCGAAGCTGCTGGCGGAGTACGGCGACCTCCTCGCCGAGTTCGAGGACCGCGGCGGTTACGAGGCCGACGCCCGGGCCGACGCCGCCCTGCACGGCCTCGGCCTGCCCGGACTCGACCGGGACCGGGCCGTCGACACCCTCTCCGGCGGCGAACGCTCGCGCCTGGCCCTGGCGGCGACCCTCGCCGCCGCCCCCGAGCTGCTGCTCCTCGACGAGCCGACCAACGACCTCGACGACCAGGCCGTCGACTGGCTGGAGAAGCGGCTGCGCGACCACCGCGGAACCGTCGTCGTCATCACCCACGACCGGGCCTTCCTGGAGGCGGTGACCTCCACCATCCTGGAAGTGGACCCCGACACCCACACCGTCAACCGGTACGGCAACGGCTACCAGGGCTACCTCACCGCCAAGGCCGCCGCCCGCGCCCGCTGGGAGCAGGAGTACGAGGACCACCTCCAGGAGGTCGCCCGCCAGGAGAAGCTCGCCGAGAACGCGGGCCGGATGCTCGCCGCCATCGCCAAGAAGGGCCCCTGGGCCTTCAGCGGCTCCGAGCACCACCGGGCCCGTTCCTCCTCCTCGGCCACCTCGGGCAAGGCCCGCAACGCCAACGAACGGCTGCGCCGGCTGCGGGAGAACCCGGTGCCCGCGCCGCCCGAGCCGCTGCGCTTCACCGCCTCGCTCGCCCTCGGCGACGACTCCGGATCCGCCGCCCCCGCCGCCGCCCCCGCCGCCGTCCTCACCGAGGCCGACGGCATCGAGGTGCCCGGCCGGCTGCGCATCGAGCACCTCGCCATCGCCCCCGGCGAACGGCTGCTGATCACCGGACCCAACGGGGCCGGCAAGAGCACCCTGCTGCGGGTCCTCGCCGGGGACCTGGAGCCCGAGGCGGGTACCGTGCGCCGGGCCGCCCACATCGGCTGGCTGCGCCAGGACGAGATGCCCAAGCACCCCCGCCGCTCGGTGCTGGCGGAGTTCGCCGAGGGGCGCCCGGGTCACCCCGAGGAGCACGCCGAACAGCTGCTGTCGCTCGGGCTGTTCCGCCCCGCCGAGCTGGAACTGCCCGTCGGCTCCCTGTCGGTGGGCCAGCGGCGCCGCATCGACGTGGCCCGCCTGGTGACCCGTCCGGTGGACCTGCTGCTGCTCGACGAGCCCACCAACCACCTCTCACCGCTGCTGGTGGAGGAACTCGAAGAGGCCCTGTCCCACTACACGGGCGCCGTGGTCACCGTCACCCACGACCGCCGGATGCGCCGCGGCTTCCGGGGCACCCACCTGGAACTGCGCGACGGGGCCGCCGTCACGTCCTGACGCGCGACGCCGCCCCGCGGATCCCGTCCAGCAGGGCGGCCTGCCGCATCGACTCGGCGTCGAGCAGCGGCAGGCCGCCCCGCGTACGGCCCCGGTCCGCGACGGCGGCCGCGAAGAACCGCAGCACGGCCTCGAAGTGGTCCTCCGCCGGCACGCGCAGCTCGCGCGGCCGCGTGCCCACGACGAGCCGGACGACGGGGACGTGCGCGGGTGCCGTCGTGAAGACGTGCTCCACGGACAGGGAGCCCTCGCTGCCCTGGATCTCGTACCAGGACCGGTAGTGGTGCTCCATGCCGAAGCGCAGCTGCGCCGTGGCCCCGTCCGGGGCGGCCAGCAGGGCCGCACCCGACAGGTCCACCCCGAGGCGGTCGTCGTGGCGCAGCACCGCCCCGGCCACGGACAGGCCCGTACCGAGGAAGCGCAGGGCGGCGCGCAGCGGGTACACGCCGCTGTCGAGCAGGGCCCCGCCACCGAGCGCCGGGTCGTGGCGGGTGTCGCCCTCGGGCCGGGGCGGGATGGTGAACGCCGCGGACACCGAGCGGAGCGTGCCGAGGGTCCCGGCCTCCAGCAGGGCGGTGACCGTCCGCTGGGTGCCGTGGTGGAGGAACATGAAGTTCTCCAGCAGCACCAGGGAACGGGAGCGGGCGAGCGCGTACAGCCGCTCCGCGTCCGCGCCCCGGGTGGCCAGCGGCTTCTCCACGAGGACGTGCTTTCCGGCGCGCAGCGCCCGCTCCGCCCAGGCGGCGTGCAGCATCGTGGGGAGGCACAGGTACACCGCCGTCACGTCCGGGCGGGCCAGCAGTTCCTCGTACGAGGCCACGGGCTCCCCGCCGAAGCGGGCGGCGAACGCCGCGGCCCGGTCCGGGTCGCGGGCCGCGACGGCGGCGAGCGTCAGCGCGGGGGTGCGGGCCAGCGCCGGGAGGGTGCGGCGGGCGGCGATGTCGCCGCAGCCGAGGAGGCCGAGGCGCAGCGGGGTGGGGGACACGGTCCGTCCTCGGGGAGGTTCAGTACAGGGTGTGCGCGCACACCACGAGGGTGCGCAGTTCGACGTCCAGGTGGTTCCCGTAGGCCAGCAACTCGGTGAGCTGCGAGAACGTCAGCCAGGCGAAGTCCTCCGGGACGTCCTCGGAGAACTCCTCGCCGACCTCGACGATCGTGTACCGGTTCTCCGCGTGGTGGAAGCGGCCGCCCTCCTCGGACTGCACCGCGTCGTAGCGGATCCGCGTGTCCGGGGCGGCCAGCACGTCGGCGAGGAACGGCGGGAACGGGGCGCGTCCGGGCCCGGTGTGGTCGGCGGGCCGGCAGTGCACGGTGGGCGCCAGCTCGGCGACGGCGACGTGGCCGACGTCGACCCGCGCCTGCACCAGGGCGTGCAGGGTCCCCCGGATCGGTTTGACGACCAGCGCCATCAGCCCCGGGACCTGCGGCTGGATCAGCGGCTGCGTCCAGGCGGCGACCTCCCGGTTGCTCGCGGAGATGTCCGCGGCCACGACGCGGAAGCGGCGTCCGCCCGCGTGGCCGATCTCGTCGGCGGTACGCACCCAGCCGTCCTCGGCCACCTCGGCCAGCGGCACCCGGCGCTGGACCAGCTCCCGCTGCGCGCGGATCCCGGTGAGCCAGCTGAGGATCTCCGGGGTGCGCAGTACGGAGGGCGCCGACGGATCGTGGAAGGAGCGCAGCACCGGGCCGGCCGCGGCCCCCTCGGGACCGGCGCCGGAGGTCGGCAGGCAGGCGAGGATGGAGCGGCTGTCCATGTTGACGACGTTGTCCAGGCGCAGCAGCCGCAGCAGCTGGCCGAAGGTCAGCCAGCGGAACTCCGGGCCGGTCTCGATGTCCTCGTCGATCTCGATGACCATGTTGCGGTTGCGTTTGCCGAGGAACCAGTCGGCCTGCTCGGACTGGAGGGCGTCCACCAGCACGCGGGCCCGGCCGCGTTCCAGGAAGAGGTCGAGGTGGGGGATGCCGCGGCCGCGGTGGACACCGGTGAAGTTGCTGCGGGTGGCCTGCACGGTCGGGGAGAGCTGGAGCATGTTCACGTTGCCCGGCTCCATCTTGGCCTGCATCAGGAAGTGCAGCACGCCGTCGATCTCCCGGGCCACGATGCCCAGCAGGCCGATCTCGGGCTGGACGATGATCGGCTGCTTCCAGCCGCGCGCGGGCAGGCCGTCGGCGTGCACGTGCAGGCCCTCCACGGAGAAGAACCGGCCCGACTCGTGCCGCAGGTTGCCGGTGCCCTCCTCGAACGACCAGCCCCGCAGCTCGGCGAACGGCACCCGGGTGACCCGGAAGTCACCGGCCCGGGTCCGTTCGGCCAGCCACGGGGCTACCCGGTGCACGGGCATGACCGCGCTGTCGGGCGTACGCGCCGAGCGCAGCAGGCGGCGCGCGGTGTCCGCCCGGTCGGCGGCCGCCCGGGGCGGGGTCTCAGTGCGCACGGTCCAGCGCCCCCTCGACGATGGCGCGGACGTCCTCGGCGCGCTCGGTGAGGAAGAAGTGCCCGCCGGGCAGCACGCACACCCCGAACGGCCCGTCCACCACCTGCGACCAGCGCAGCGCGTCGTCGACGGAGACGTTCGGGTCCCGGTCCCCGGTGAGCACCGTCACCGGTACCCCCAGCGCCGGTCCCGGGCGGTGCACGTACGCGTCGGCCACCCGGTAGTCGCCGCGGATCGCGGGCAGCACCATGCGCAGCATCTCCTCGTCCCGGAGCAGCGCCGGTTCGGTGCCCTGGAGCCGGGCGATCAGGTCGATCAGCCCCCGGTCGTCCAGCAGGTGGGCGGTGTCGCGCCGGGGCACGGTCGGGGACCGGCGGCCCGACAGGAACAGGTGGACGGGCCGCTCCCCGAGGTCGGCCAGCCGTCGGGCCGTCTCGTAGGCGAGGGTGGCGCCCAGGCTGTGCCCGAACAGCGCGAACGGTTCCCCGGTCCACTGCCGCAGCTCGGGCAGCAGCCCTTCGACGAGTTCCTCGACGCTGGTGGCGCAGGGTTCCGAGCGGCGGTCCTGGCGGCCCGGGTACTGGACGGCGAGCACCTCGACCCCGGCGGGCGCGAGCGCGGTGGCCAGACCCAGGTAGGAGCTGGCCGAGCCCCCGGCGTGGGGGAAGCACACCAGCCGCACGACCGCGGCGTCGAGCGGGCGGTAGCGGCGCAGCCAGGCGTCGCGGACGACGGCCGGGGTGCGGGTGGCGGTGGGCGGGGTCACGGGCGGATCAGCTCCTCGTGGGGTGTGTGGCGGGGCAGCCGGCCGGAGGCCACGACCTCGGCCAGGGAGGGCGCGGCCGCGTCCTTGGGGGAGCGGACCGGGGGCCCGGTCAGGCCCCAGGGCAGGGCCAGTTCGGGGTCCAGCGCGTCGACGTCGACCATGGCCCCGGGCACGTACTCGGCGGCGAGCAGGTAGTTCACGCAGGTGTCGTCCTCCAGCGCGAGGAACGCGTGCCCGATGCTGCCCGGCATGTACAGGGCGATGCCGTCGCGGGCGTCGAGCCGGGTCATGACGTGCCGGCCGAAGGTGGGGGAGCCGGTGCGCAGGTCCACCATGAAGTCGAGGATCGAGCCGCGTACGCAGGTCACGAGCTTGCCGGCGTCACCGGGCACGTCGTTGCAGTGCACCCCGCGCAGCGTGCCCCGGCGCGACACCGAGTTGTTGACCTGGCGGACGGTGAACGGCAGGCCCGTCTCCTCGGTCAGCCGGCTGTGCCGGGCGGCCTCCCAGAAGTGGCCGCGTTCGTCCTCGAAGCGTTCGGGCACGATCCGGAACGTGCCGGACAGCTCCGTTTCATCGATGTGCAACGTGGCCCGCCTTCAGGGGCTCCCACCAGGCACGGTGCTCCCGGTACCAGGCGACCGTCTCGGCCAGGCCCCGGTCGAAGGGCACCCGGGGCGCGTAGCCGAGCTCGCAGGAGATCTTGTCGATGTCCACCGAGTAGCGGCGGTCGTGCCCGGCCCGGTCCGCGACCCGGCGCAGGGCGCCTGCGTCGCGCCCGCACAGCTCCAGCAGCCGGTCCGTCAGCTCCAGGTTGGTCAGCTCGGTGCCGCCGCCGATGTTGTACACCTCGCCCGGCCGCCCCTTGACGGCGACGAGGGCGATGCCCCGGCAGTGGTCGTCCACGTGCAGCCAGTCGCGGCTGTTGCCGCCGTCCCCGTACAGCGGGACGTCGAGGCCGTCGACCAGGTTGGTGGTGAACAGCGGGATGACCTTCTCCGGGAACTGGTAGGGCCCGTAGTTGTTGGAGCAGCGCGTCACGCACACCTCCAGCCCGTGGGTGCGGTGGAAGGCCAGGGCCAGCAGGTCGGAGGAGGCCTTGGAGGCGGCGTAGGGCGAGTTGGGCACGAGGGGGTGGTCCTCGGGCCAGGAGCCCGTCTCGATGGACCCGTAGACCTCGTCGGTGGAGACGTGCACGAAACGGCCGGTGCCCGCCGCCACGGCCGCCTGGAGCAGCGTGGCCGTGCCCAGCACGTTGGTGCGCACGAACTCCGAGGCGTCGGCGATCGACCGGTCCACGTGCGACTCGGCGGCGAAGTGCACCACCAGGTCCGTGTCCGCCATCAGCTCGGCGACCAGCTCCCGGTCGCAGATGTCCCCGTGGACGAACTCCAGCCGGGGGTGTTCGCTCACCGGGTCGAGGTTGGCGAGGTTCCCGGCGTAGGTGAGGGCGTCCAGCACCACCACCTCGCCCTCGCCCAGGTCCGGGTAGGCCCCGGCCAGCAGCTCTCTGACGAAGTGTGAGCCGATGAAGCCCGCACCTCCGGTCACCAGGACGCGCATCTCGAAGGACCTTTCGTGAGGAGGGGAGCGGGCGGGGCGGGGGTCGGGCCGGGGAGGGTGTGCTCAGGCGGCGGGGGAGTCGGCCGCCGTGCTCGCCGCGGCCCGGCCCGCGAGCTGGCGCACGTAGTTGCCGTAGCTGGAATCGCCGAGTTCGCGGCCGAGCGCGAAGCACTGCTCGTGGCCGATGAACCCCATCCGCAGGGCGATCTCCTCCACGCAGGCGATCCGTTCGCCCTGGCGCTGTTCCAGCAGCTGGACGTACTGGCCGGCCTGGAGCAGCGAGTCGTGCGTGCCCATGTCCAGCCAGGCGAAGCCGCGGCCCAGCTCGTTCAGCCGGGCCCGGCCCTGGGCCAGGTAGACCCGGTTGACGTCGGTGATCTCCAGCTCTCCGCGCGCCGAGGGACGCAGCCCGCGGGCGATCTCCACCACGTCGTTGTCGTACAGGTACAGACCGGTCACCGCCAGGTTGGAGCGCGGCCGGTCGGGCTTCTCCACCAGCGACACCAGCCGCCCGTCGGAATCCAGTTCGCCCACGCCGTAGCGCTGGGGGTCCTGCACGGGGTAGCCGAACAGCTCGCAGCCGTCCAGGCGCATCGCCGCCTGGTTGATCAGCGAGGAGAAGCCGGGGCCGTGGAAGACGTTGTCGCCGAGGATCAGCGCCACCGGACTGTCGCCGATGTGCTCCTCGCCGATCAGGAAGGCCTCCGCGATGCCGCGCGGCTCCTCCTGCTCCGCGTAGCGCAGGTCGATGCCGAGCTGCGAGCCGTCGCCGAGCAGGGCCCGGAACATCTCCAGGTGGTTCCTGGCCGAGATGATCTGGATGTCCCGGATGCCGGCGAGCATCAGCACCGCCAGCGGGTAGTAGATCATCGGCTTGTCGTACACCGGGAGGAGCTGCTTGGACAGCGCCCCCGTCAGCGGCCGCAGCCGGGAGCCGCTGCCGCCCGCGAGGATGACGCCCTTGAGCGGGCGGCGGCCCCCGTGGGCGCCGAGCGCCGACACGGTCGGAAGGGTGGGAACCTCAATCATGGCTGCTCTCCGTGGCGTCACGGACCGCCGTGATGACGGTCTCTACGTCCTTCGCGGTCAGCTGCGGCCCCATGGGCAGGCTCAGCACCTCGGCGGCCAGACGCTCGGAGTGGGGCAGCGGGCCGGTCCCGGTGCCCGCGTAGGCATCGGACCGGTGTACGGCGACCGGGTAGTGGATCAGGTTCTCCACCCCGGCGTCCGTCAGCGCGGTGCGCAGCTCCTCCCGGCGCGGCGTCCGCAGTACGTACTGGTGCCAGACCGGCTCCGCCCACGGGGCGACGGACGGCACGGTCAGGCCCGGCAGGCCGGCGAGGCCCTCGCCGTAGCGCGCGGCGATCTCCCGGCGGCGGGCGTTCCAGGCGTCCAGGCGCGGCAGCTTCACCCGCAGCGCCGCCGCCTGGACCTCGTCGAGCCGCGAGTTGGTGCCGCGGACCTCGTGACGGTACTTCTCCCGGGCGCCGTAGTTGCGCAGCAGCCGGATCCGCTCCGCCAGGGCGGGGTCGGAGGTGACCACCGCGCCGCCGTCGCCCAGCGCGCCCAGGTTCTTGCCCGGGTAGAAGCTGAACGCCGCCGCGTACCGGGACCCGATCCGCCGGCCCCGGTAACGGGCCCCGTGGGCCTGGGCCGCGTCCTCCACCACCGCGATGCCCCGGGGGGCCGTGACGGCTTCCACGGCGTCGAGGTCCACGGGGTGCCCGTAGGTGTGCACCGGCATGACCGCCCGGGTGCGGTCGGTGATCGCCGCCGCGATCCGGTCCGGATCGATCAGGCAGGAGCCGGGCTCCGGATCCACCGGGACGGGCCGCGCACCCGTTGCCGACACCGCGAGCCAGGTCGCGACGAAGGTGTGCCCGGGGACGATCACCTCGTCGCCCTCACCGATCCCGAGCGCCCGCAGCGTCAGCTCCAGGGCGTCCAGCCCGCTGCCGACGCCCACGCAGTGACCGTTCTCGCAGTAGCGGGCGAACTCCTCCTCGAACGACTCCAGTTCGGGCCCGAGCAGATAGCGGCCGCTGCGCGTCACCCGCAGCACCGCCGCGTCGAGCTCCTCCTGGAGCCCGTCCAGGGCGTGCAGGTCCCGCAGGTCGTGGAAGGGCACGCGGATCCCGCGCGTCACCGCCGGCGCCGTCACGGCCACCTCCTCGCATCGGCCAGGAAGGCCTCGTAGTCGCGGTGGTAGTCCGACTCGTCGTAGTGCAGCGAGGCCAGGACGACACAGACCGCGCCCTCGGAGAAGCCGCTCAGCTGCCGCCACACCATCGGCCCGATGTACAGGCCCCGGCCGGGGTCGTCCAGGACGTACGACGCCTGCCCGAACCCGTCGTCCACGGTGATCGTGAAACTGCCGTGGACCGCGATGACCAGCTGCTCCAGCTTCCGGTGGGCGTGGCTGCCCCGGGAGGCGCCGGCGTCCGCGTCGTGCAGGTAGTAGACCCGTCTGATCGGGAAGCCGGTCGTCGCCCCGGACTCGACGACCGACAGCTTGCCGCGCTCGTCGTTGTGCTGCTCCAAGTCGATGAAGGCGCAGGGTTTGATCCTGCCCACCTTCGTTTCTGTGGTGGTGCCCACCGCCATGCGCTTCCGCTCCCTCGTTGACCCGCTCCGAACGCGCCGCGGACGTCTCAGCCGCGGACGACGGAGACCGGCAGATGACGCGGGGTCAGCTGGTCGGCCTCGTAGAACTCCGCCTTGTCGTGGTCGACCGAGAACGAGGCGAACGCGTCGAAGGCCAGGTTCAGGAAGACCTTCGCCTCGATCCGCGCCAGGAACGCCCCCAGGCAGTGGTGGATGCCGTGGCCGAACGCCATGTGCTTGTTGGAGCTGCGGTGCACGTCGAAGGTGTCCGGGTCCGGGAACTGCGCCGGGTCCCGGTTGGCGGACGCACTCCACGCCGTCACCATCTGGCCGGCCTTCATCGGCACGCCCAGCAGGTCGGTGTCCTGCGTCACCAGCCGGAAGATGTTGTTGAACGGGCCGCGGAAGCGCAGCGTCTCCTCCACGGCGGCGGGGATCAGCGAACGGTCGGCGCGCAGCGCCGCCTGCGCCCCGGGGTGGCGGTCCAGCACGATGAACAGGTTGCTCAGCAGCGTGGCACTGGAGATGTGGCCCGCCGTCAGCAGCAGCGCCACGATGTTGACGATCTCCTCGTCGGTGAGCCGGCGGCCCTCGACCTCGGCCTCGATGAGCCCGCTCATCAGGTCGTCCGTCGGCACCGCCCGCTTCTCGGCGATCTTCGCGTACAGGTACGCGGCCCACTCCTTGATGGCGGGGCCCATCGTCTCGGCGAAGTCGTCCGGGAGGTTCGGGTACTCCATGCCCTCGTTGTTGAGGATGACGTCGACCCACTCGCGGAACAGGTCCTGGTCCTCGGCCGGCACCCCGAGCAGTTCGGCGATCACCGTGACCGGCAGCGGGTAGGCGAGGTCCGTGACCACGTCGATGTCGCTACGGTCCCCGAGCCCGTCGAGCAGCTCCCGGGTGATCTCCGCGATCCGCGGCTCCAGGGCCGCCATCCGGCGGGGGGTGAAGGCCTGGCCGACCAGACGGCGCAGCGGGCCGTGCTTGGGCGGGTCGATGCCGCCGAAGGTACCGGGACCCATCAGCAGCGCCAGCTCCTCGGGCACCGGGAAGACCGGTGAGAAGTCGGAGGAGAAGACGAGGGGGTTCGTGGAGACGGTGTTGTAGTCCTCGTACGAGAAGACCTGCCAGGCGAAGCGCGTCGAGTCGTAGAAGACGGGCGCCTCGGCGCGGGCCTTCGCGAACCAGTCCAGCAGCTGCTGCGCGTCGGCGGCCTCGGGCTGCGCCAGCGGGTGCGGGGCCTCTTCCGCCGCGAGGGCCTCGGCTGCCTCGGCTGCCTCGGTGGTCTGTGTCGTCATGTCGGCTTCCTCAGCTCGGGTTCAGCAGGGGAGGGGAAGGGGGGAGGGGAGAGGGGGAAGGGGGCGGTGCAGGGTCAGGCGGCCGCGGGGACGGGCTCCAGCAGACGCTCGATCGCGTCGGCCGCGGCCACCGGGCCCCCCGCGGACTCGATCTCCCGGCGCAGCCGCGCCACGGAGTCCCGCACGTCCGGGTCTCCCGCCACGGCCAGGACCGTCTCGCGGATCCGCTCGGGCGAGACGTCCTTGCGCAGCAGCTTCGCGCCGACGCCCAGCTGCTCGACGCGCGTGGCGGTGGCGTGCAGCTCCGCCATCTGCGGGACCGAGATCACCGGTACGCCCTCGGAGACGGCCTGGAGCACGGTGCTCGTACCGCCGTGGTTGATCATCAGGGCCGCGTGCCGGAGCACCTCGCCCTGCGGCACGAACGTGTGCACCCGGACGTTCTCCGGCACCGGGTCCAGAGCGCCGTCGGCCACCCCGCCCGCGTGGGCCATCTCCACGTCCCAGTCCAGATCCGCGAAGGCCAGGGCGCACGCCCGGAAGAACTCGGGCTGGCGGTTGTACAGGGTGCCCAGCGTGATCAGGGCCAGCGGCCGGCCCGTCCGCGGGGCCTCCCAGTCGCCGTGGAAACTGTTCGCGCCCGTGCACGGACCGACGAAGTGGACCTCCTCGCCGAAGGTCTCCCCGGCGTACTGGAACGCCCGCGGCAGGTACACCAGCGCCGGCCCCGAGTGCACGTCGTCCGCGAACTCGCCGATGCCCTTCTCCACGCCGTGCTCCGCCAGCAGCCCCGCGACCACCGCGAACAGCTCGCCCGTCTCGGGGTCCTCCTGCTGCTCCTCGGCGGTGTCCACCGGCGGGTGCAGCGACCAGTGCTCGTTCGCCACGTACGTCGGCGTACTGCGGATGACCGGGATGCCCCACTTCGCCGCCAGGATGTGGCCGCTCCAGAACGACGACGGGTCGCAGACGAAGACGTCGGGCCGGTCGTCCGCGAAGTGCTCCTCGAACGGGGGAAGCGTCTGCCGGGTGAGCTCCAGCATCCACTTCATCATGTTCAGGAACTCCTGCTGGTCCGTGTACGACGCCGAGTCCTGCTGCGGCACCATCGTCGCCAGGAACCGGTCCTGGTCCATCGGGTACGACAGGAACTCCGCCCCCGACGCCAGCACCCGCTCGCCGTAGTTCTCGGAGAGCGCGTACGTGACCCGGTGACCGCGCGCGACGAGCTCCCGCGCCACCGACAGCGTCGGATTCACATGACCCGCCGCGGGGAGGATAAAGAAGGCGATATGCGCCATCGGGGAGCAGCCTTTCGAATCTTGCACCGAAACAGAATGCGTGGGGCGCGGGCTGTGGCCTGCTGGTCGACCTCACGGAAATTACGGGGATCGACAGTGTTGGCGCAAGTGCGGACTTGACATAGTGTGAGATCGCTCTTCGCCGTCGCGTGACCCTTCCGGAGCCTCCTCAAAACGACATTGAATGCGACTCAATTCGGGCTTGAATTTCCGGTCCAATTCGGAGTGAGTTGACATAGTCCTCTCACTGTCGGCGGTGTGTCCGCCGTGCGCTGCTGTTGGCTGACAGGGCCCGCGTACAGAGGAGATCCAGCCATGACCTGCCCTCATGCCGCCGCCGGGACCGTCCGGACGTACCCCTTCGGCGACCGCGTCGACCTCGAACTCGACCCGGCGTACGCCGCCCTGCGCTCGACCGAGCCCGTCGTGCGCGTCCGCATGCCCTACGGCGGCGACGCCTGGCTCCTCACCCGCCACGCCGACATCAAGAAGGCCTCCGCCGACCCCCGTCTGAGCATGCACGCCGGAGCCGACCGCGACGTCCCCCGGGCCGCGCCCCGCACCCTGGACTCCGTCGGCCTCATGGGCATGCCCCCCGAGACCCACGCCCGACTGCGCCGGCTCGTCTCCCGGGCCTTCACCGCCCGCCGGGTCGCCGCCCTGCGCCCCCGCATCACCGAGATCACCCACCGGCTCATCGACGAACTCGTGGCCGCCGGCGGCCCCGCCGACCTCGTCCAGGGCCTGGCCCTGCCGCTGCCCACCGCAGTCATCTGCGAGATGCTCGGCATCCCCCACGAGGACCGGCACGTCTTCCGCGCCTTCACCGAGGCCCTGATGTCCGCGAGCCGCTACACCGAGGAACAGGTCGCCGCGGCCGCCGAGGAGTACGCCGACTACCTGCGCGGCTACGTCGCCCTGCGCCGCGCCCACCCCGAGGACGACCTGCTCAGCGCCCTCATCGAAGCCCACGACGAGGGCGAGGCGCTCAGCGAGAACGAACTCCTCATGCTCACCGGCGGCATGCTCATCGGCGGCCACGAGACCACCGCCGGACAGCTCGCCGGCCACGTGGCCCTCCTCCTCGCCGACCGCACCCGCTACGAGGAGCTCTGCGCCCGCCCCGACCTCGTCCCCACCGCCGTCGAGGAACTCCTGCGCGTGGTTCCCCTGTGGTCCAGCGTCGGACCCACCCGGATCGCCACCGAGGACATCGAGATAGGCGGCGTCACCATCGGCGCCGGCGAGGCCGTCGTCTACTCCCTCGCCTCCGCCAACCGCGACGAGTCCGTCTTCGAGGACGCCGACGCGCTCGTCCTGGACCGCGAGACCAACCCCCACATCGCCTTCGGACAGGGCCCCCACTACTGCCTCGGCGCCCCCCTCGCCCGCGCCGAACTCCAGTGCGCGCTCGAAGCCCTCACCTCCCGCCTCCCCGCACTGCGCCTCGCCGTCCCCGCCCCGGACCTCGCCTGGCACGAGGGCATGCTCGTCCGCGGACTCGTGGAGCTGCCCGTCACCTGGTGACCCGGCCGGCCCCCGGCACCCGCGCCCCCCTTCCCGCGCGCGGCTCCCGCGGAACACCACCGCGGCCCCTTTCGACTTCATGCGCATTCCCCGCCAGGGGAAGGCGCAGTTCATCCCTTGCCATGGAGAACCGATGAACCCCGAGACCGGTGAGCAGCACGTGGGTGACAACGACATAGCCGTCGTGGGACTGGCCTGCCGACTGCCCGGAGCGGCGAATCATGAAGAATTCTGGGAGCTCCTGCGGAACGGCCGGAATTCCGTCTCCCGGCAGGACGACGGAACCTGGCGCGCCGCCCTGGAGGACCACGGCGCATTCGACGCCGAATTCTTCGGGATGACAGCCGCCCAGGCCGCCGCCACCGACCCCCAGCAGCGCCTGGTCCTGGAACTCGGCTGGGAGGCCCTCGAACACGCCGGGATCGTCCCCGGCCGGCTCCGCGGCAGCCGCACGGGCGTGTACGTCGGCATCGCCTCCGACGACTACGCCACCCTCGCCGCGCGCCGCACCGGCGACGCGGGCGGTTACAGCGCCGCGGGCCGCCACCGCGCCATGGCCGCCAACCGGCTCTCCTACCTCCTCGGACTGCGCGGCCCCAGCATGGCCGTGGACACCGCCCAGTCCTCCTCCCTCGTCGCCGTCCACCTCGCCTGCGAGAGCCTGCGGCGCGGTGAGAGCGACCTCGCCGTCGTCGGCGGCGTCAACCTGATCCTGGCCGACGACAGCACCACCGTCATGGACCTGATGGGGGCCCTCTCCCCCGACGGCCGCTGCCACACCTTCGACGCCCGTGCCAACGGCTACGTCCGCGGTGAGGGCGGCGTCGCCGTCGTACTCAAACCCCTGCACCGGGCCCTCGCCGACGGCGACCGCGTGCACTGCGTCGTCAAGGGCGGTGCCGTCAACAACGACGGCGGTGGCCCGAGCCTGACCACTCCCGACCGGGCCGCCCAGGAAGCGGTGCTCCGCGAGGCCTACGACCGGGCGGGTGTACGGCCCGGACGGGTCCGCTTCGTCGAACTCCACGGCACCGGAACCCGCGCGGGCGACCCCGTCGAGGCCGCGGCGCTCGGCGCCGTCCTCGGCACGGCCCGCGCCGCCACCGACACCCCGCTGGCCGTCGGTTCGGCCAAGACGAACGTCGGCCACCTCGAAGGCGCCGCCGGCCTCGTGGGCTTCCTCAAGGCCGCCCTCACCGTACGCGAAGGGCAGATCCCGGCCACCCTCAACCACGAGACGCCCCACCCCGACATCCCGCTGGACGCGCTGAACCTGCGCGTCCCGACCGCCCCGGAGCCGTGGACCGAGCCGTCCGGGCAGCGACGGGTGGCGGGGGTGTCGTCCTTCGGCATGGGCGGCACCAACGCCCACCTCGTCCTCGAAGAGGCCCCGGCCGAGGTCGCGGCTGAGGTCGCGGCTGCGGCCGAAGGCCGGCGGGCCGCGCTGCCCGTCGTTCCCGTCGTCGTCTCCGGCCGGACCGCCGAAGGACTCCGCGACCAGGCCGCTCAGCTCAGCGCCCGTGTCGAACACGGCCCGGAGCTCGACCTCCTCGACGTCGCCTGGACCCTCGCCGACGCCCGTACCGTCTTCGGCCACCGTGCCGTCGTCCTGGCCGGCGACCGCGACGAACTGCTCACCCGCCTGGAGCGCTCCGCCGTACACGGTGTGGCGGGGTCGTTCGGTCGTCGGGTGTTGGTGTTTCCGGGTCAGGGGACGCAGTGGGTGGGGATGGGTGCGGGTCTCCTTGACTCTTCCCCTGTGTTTGCGGGGCGGTTGCGGGAGTGTGCCGATGCCCTGGCGCCGTTCGTGGACTTCGACGTGGTCCAGGTACTGCGGGAGGGGCGTTCGCTGGAGCGGGTGGATGTGGTC
>NZ_JBGWAB010000157.1:0-16728 GCF_041862025.1 Streptomyces sp. AB3(2024) | reverse complement strand
ATCTACGGCGACGGCGGTGGCGCTGGGCGCGCCGGCGGGGCTCGCCGTGCCGTGGCGGGCGGTCGCCGTCCTGGCGGTCCCGGCCCTGGTGGCGGCGCTCGCTCCACGGCTGGGTCCGGTACGGGTCCCCTCCGAGGCGGCGGCGGGCGCGGCCGGGGTTCTCGCGGTACTCCTGGCGGCCGGGGACCGGCCGGTGCTGGCCCTGGTCCTCGCGCTGGGCGGGGTGCTGTGCGCGGGCGCCGCGGTGCGCCCGGAGCGCCGGGCGGTGGGCTGGGCCGCGGGGGTGCTGTTCGTCGCGGCCTCGTGGGTGCGGCTGGGCTCGTCGGGGGTGACGGCGGTGGAGGCGTACACGCTGCCGGTGTCGGTGCTCGCCCTGGCAGTGGGTCTGGTGCGGCGCCGCCGGGACCCGGCGGCCTCGTCCTGGGCGGCGTACGGTCCGGGGCTGGCGGCGACCCTGCTGCCGAGCGTGGTGGCCGTCTGGGGGGACCCGTACTGGCCGCGCCCGCTCCTGCTGGGCCTGGCGGCGCTGGGCCTGACCCTGGGCGGGGCGCGCCGCGGGCTGCGGGCGCCGCTGCTGCTGGGCGGGGCGACCCTGGCGGCGGTGGCCGTGCACGAGCTGGCCCCGTACGTGGTCCAGGTCGTCGGGACGCTGCCGCGCTGGCTGCCCCCGGCCCTGGCGGGTCTGCTCCTGCTGCTGGTGGGGGCGACCTACGAGAAGCGGCTGCGCGAGGCCCGCAGGTTCCGGGAGGCCATCGGCCGGCTCCGCTGAGGGAGGTCCGGCCCGGCGGGGTCCGGGTCCGGGCGGGTACGACGCGGGTACGACAGAGGCCCGGAGACTCATCCGCGTCTCCGGGCCTCTGCTCCGGGTGGGCGATACTGGGTTCGAACCAGTGACCCCTTCGGTGTGAACGAAGTGCTCTCCCACTGAGCTAATCGCCCGGACGCACCGCAAACATTACCGCATGTCAGCGGTGCTCCATGACCATCCCCGGACGGTCACTGGTCCTTCAGGTTCCACGGCGGTGTGAGGCCGTACTTCCACAGGTAGAAACCGATCAGCGCGCCCGCGATGGCCAGGCCGACGCTGGTGAGGATGATGTTGCGGCGGCGCACCTTCGGGTCGAGCGCCTTCTGTGCGGCCTCACTGACCTTGCGCTTGGTCCAGCGCAGGGCGAGGTGGGCCCAGGCGAACTCGGTGGCCCAGATCGCCAGGCCGGCGAAGATCGCCACCCAGCCCGGACCGGGCAGGACGAGCATGGCGATGCCCGCCCCGATGACGGCCAGGCCGACGATGAAGACGCCGACCTGCCAGCTCAGGTGCAGGCTGCGGTTGGCCTTGATGAACGCGGGCGCCTTCGAGACGTGCGGAGTCTCCTGGGCGGCCGGTTCGGTGGTGGCGGACTCGTCGGTCCCGCGGTCACTCCCCGTATTCATGGCTCCGAATCTACCGGAGCCGGAAGCACACGTGAATGCCGCTTTGGATCCGCCGTTCGAGGGACCCAGAGGTCCGCAAAACGGTCAGAGGGGTTTACAACGGCACCGTAGGTGGCATGTCGATTTCGCCGACGTGCGAATCCCCGAGCGCACACTGAGCGAAAGGCCCTGGCGCTTATGAACACCACGGTCAGCTGCGAGCTGCACCTGCGCCTCGTTGTGTCGAGCGAGTCCTCACTGCCTGTTCCCGCGGGCCTGCGGTATGACACGGCCGACCCCTACGCCGTGCACGCCACCTTCCACACCGGCGCCGAGGAGACGGTCGAATGGGTATTCGCCCGCGACCTCCTCGCAGAGGGCCTCCACCGGCCCACCGGAACCGGCGACGTCCGCGTCTGGCCGTCCCGCAGCCACGGTCAGGGCGTCGTGTGCATCGCCCTGAGCTCACCGGAGGGAGAAGCGCTGCTCGAAGCACCCGCCCGAGCCCTCGAATCGTTCCTCAAGCGGACGGACGCCGCGGTCCCACCCGGGACCGAACACCGGCACTTCGACCTCGACAAGGAGCTCTCCCACATCCTGGCCGAAAGCTGAGCCAGGCCTACAGCCGCTCGACACCGTCCGACTCGGGGCGACGGTGCGGGCCGGACAACCACATACGGCAGTGCCGGCGCTGTTCTCGCGGAAGCCGACCGCGAGGACGGCGCCGGTGCGCTTGGGCCCGCCCGGGGAGGTAACCGCTAGAGTCGGCCCCCCAGCGGCGGCGGCGGTCCGTCGCCGCAACGCCGGCCTCCAGGGAGCGACCCCGTGCAGATCCCCCACGACACCCGTCGCGCGCTCGACGTCGTCGTCGCGCTGGTGAACACCGCGGCCGAGCCGGACCAGCCGGACGGCCTGTCCGACGTCGTGGCACTGCGCGGCTTCGTGAAGGAGCACGCGATCAGCGACGTCGGCGAGCTCGGCGCCCGCGACCTCGCCGGCGTGCGGACCGTGCGCGGCAAGTTCGCCCAGGTCTTCGCGGCACCGAACTCCCGCGCGGCGGCAGCACTGATCAACGAACTCGTCGCCACCGCGGGCACCACCCCGCAGCTCACCGACCACGACGGCTACGACTGGCACGTGCACTACTTCGCGCCCGGCGCCTCGGTGGGCGACCATCTGGCGGCGGACGGCGGCATGGCGCTCGCCTTCATCGTGGTCTCCGGGGAGCAGGAGCGGCTGCGCCGCTGCGAGGCCCCGGACTGCCGTCGGGCCTTCGTGGACCTGTCCCGCAACCGCTCCCGCCGCTACTGCGACAGCCGGACCTGCGGGAACCGGCTGCACGTGGCCGCCTACCGGGCGCGCCGCAAGGAGGCCGACTCCCAGCCGGAGGGCTCAGAGCAGGTACAGGTCGTGGACGGCGGCGAACAGCAGCAGGCTCCCGATCACCCCTAGGAAGATCATCAGCGGGGGCTGGGACAGGGCGAAGAGGCAGCCGCGCCCCTCCGGGGAGAGCGGGGCCGGCGGGACGGCGGCCTGGGCGAGGGGGACCTCGGCGACGGAAGGGAGAGCCTGCGGCTCGTCCTGCGATGTGTCGAGCATGTCCGGGCGATGATCGCGCAGCGCATCCCGGATCGGCCCTCAACACGCCATTCGGGGAGCCGGAGTCCGCCCTCTCTCGTCAGTTCAGGTGGTTCCCCGCCACTTCTCCCCCGCTCCCGGCCGCGCGTGCGCTATGGCCTCGGGAAGGCTTCCGGCGCCGCACCGCGTCACCACGGCATCAGATGCCGTGCTTCTTGAGGATGGCCTCGATGTCGGAGAAGTCCTCGGCCGGGGGCGCTGCGGCGGCCGGCGCGGAACCGGTACGGGCTCCGGTGCCGAGGGAGGGGGCGGAGGCGGCGGGGGCCACGGCCTCCGGGGCCGAACCTCCCCGGGCCGCCTTCGCGGGCCGCTCCCCGCCGAGGCCCCGGCGCTCCACGGCCCGGGTGGTCACGAGGAGCAGCCAGGCCAGACCCAGCAGCCCGAAGCCGAGCCAGACGGACGGCTTGAAGACGATCCCGGACAGCCACTCCACCACGCCGGTCATCACCAGTCCCACCGGCACCAGGGAGTACGCCGCGATGCGCGTGGCGGTCAGGAAGCGCCTGCGGTACGCGGTCACCGCGGCGATGCCCAGTCCCGCGGCGGACACCGCGGAGCATATGGTTTCGGCGAGCATGCGGTCCTCCGACCCTGGACGGATGGGCGATCTGTCCCTTCCATCCTGCACCGGCGGATGCCGTCGGGGCCACGTCCGGGGGCCTCCGGCGCGGATCTCCGGGACATCTCGGGGTCGGATCTCCTCCCCGGGGGGTCTGGGAGACTGTCCGCATGACCGATTCCGTGATCCTCGACGTCTGGTGCGAACTCCAGTGCCCGGACTGCCACAGCGCTCTGGACGACGTGCGCGCCCTGCGGGCCCGCTACGGCGACCGGCTGGACATCCGGCTGCGCCACTTCCCCCTGGAGAAGCACAAGCACGCCTTCGCCGCCGCGCAGGCCGCCGAGGAGGCCGCGGAGCAGGGCAAGGGCTGGCCGTACGCGGAGGCCGTCCTGGCCCGCACCGCCGAGCTCGGTGAGCGCGGCGAGGCCGTCCTGCTGGACGTGGCGCGCGAACTCGGCCTGGATGCGGAGGAGTTCGACACCGCGCTGATCGACGGCCGGCACATCCTGATCGTCGACGCCGACCAGGCCGAGGGCAAGGCCATCGGCGTGACCGGCACCCCGACCTACGTGATCGACGGCGAGCGCCTCGACGGCGGCAAGAGCCAGGAGGGCCTGCGCGCCCGCATCGAGGAGATCGCGGACCGGCTCCTCGCCGCCTCCTAGATCAGCTCCTTCGCGTAGTTGAAGTGGGTCGCCCGGTAGCCGAGGGACTCGTACAGGCGCAGCGCCGGGGTGTTGCCGGCGAAGACGTGGAGGGCGAGGCGGCGGTGCCCGGCGGCCAGGGCGGCGCGCTCCGCGAGGAGCATCAGGTCGCGCCCGTAGCCGTGCCCACGGTGTTCCCCGGCGACCTCGACGTCGAAGACGTACGCGCCCTCCGCGCCCCCGGAGACCCAGACGTGCCCGACGGGGACGCCGGCCGCCTCCAGGACGGTGAAGGTCACTCCGGGGGTGTCCGGACCCAGCGGGAGCTGAGCGTCGTGGTCGGCCCGCGCCTTGTTGCGGGCCGCTTCGGGCTCCATGCCCCGCCCGGTCCAGCTCGCGGCGTACGCCTCGCGGGCCCGCACGTCCCAGGCCGCGTACTCGGCGCCCGTCATCGGGCGGCCCCGTACCCCGGCGGAGAGGGCGGGCGGGTCGGCCGGGAGGTCCTTGGCCATGTTGCGGCCCTGCTCGACGTAGCCCAGGGCCGCGGCCAGCCGCAGCCCGCCGGGCGAGCCGGCCGGTACGCAGATCCGCACCCGGCGGCAGCCCCAGCCGCGCAGCACCTCCTCGGCGGCGAGCGCGGCGACGGTGGCGCGGCCCCGGAGACGGTCGCGTTCGTCGATGGCCAGGTCGCGGATCTCCCCCACGGCCGGCCCGAAGGGGGTGTCCGCGGCGATCAGCAGCGCCCCCACACGCCTGCTGTTGACGCGGACCTCGTAGGGGCGCGAGCGGGCACCGTCCGCGCTCTGCCGGAGCGGCCCCGAGGGCCGCAGGGTGGTGGTCATCCGTCGAGTTCTACCCGCCCCGCGGCCCCGTGACTACGGGCCGTGCCCGCCGGTCCCGCTCAGGGGTCGATGTCGGAGGCGGCCCGCTCCTCGAAGATCCGCATCGCCTTGCCGGTGACCGGGCCCGGGGCGGCGGCCAGGGTGCGACCGTCGACGCGGTGGACGGCCTGTACGTCGCGCAGCGTCGAGGTCAGGAAGACCTCCTCGGCGCGCTCCAGCGCGTCGAAGGGCAGGTCGGTCTCCTTGGCGCCGGTCCATTCGACGGCCAGCGCCCGGGTGATGCCGGCGAGGCAGCCCGAGACCAGGGGCGGGGTGTACAGCTCGCCGTCGAGGACGACGAAGACGTTGGAGCCGGTGCCCTCGCAGAGCTGCCCGACGGTGTTGGCGAACAGGGCCTCCGAGGCCCCCTGCCCGTGCGCTCTGGCCAGGGCCACCACGTTCTCGGCGTAGGAGGTGGTCTTCAGACCGGCCACCGCGGAGCGCTCGTTGCGCACCCAGGGCACGGTGATCACCGCGGTGGTGTCGGGGCGGCGGACGGTCTCCCCGATGGCGACGGTCAGCGTGGGTCCGCTGTCGCCCCGCTCGGAGCCGAGCGGGGAGAGGCCGCCGGTGTAGGTGATCCGGAGCCGGCCGAGCGGCACGGGGTGCTCGGCCACCACGGCGGCGCAGGCGCGGCGCACCTCGTCGAGGTCCGGGTCGGGCAGGCCGAGGCCGCGGGCCGAGCGGGTCAGCCGGTCCAGGTGGCGGGTGAGCGCGAAGAGGGTCCCGTCCTGGGCCTTGACCGTCTCGAAGACCCCGTCCCCCACGGTGAGCCCGTGGTCGAGTACGGACACCTTCGCCTCGTGGTCGTCCCGCAGTGTTCCGTCGAGCCAGATCCTCACCGTACGGTTCCTCCACTCAGGTCGCGGGCCCCGTTCGGGCCCGGCTCTCGCACCCCCGACGCTAGCGCGACCAGCCGGGCCGCCTTGAGCTCGGTCTCGGCCCACTCCCGCTCGGGGTCGGAACCCCAGGTGATGCCCGCTCCGGTCCCGAAGCACAGGCGGGGGCCGCCGGGGGCCGTGCGGTCGATCCAGAAGGTGCGGATGCCGACGGCCAGGGCGGCGGTGCCCCGGTCCGCGTCCACCCAGCCGATGCCGCCGCAGTAGGGGCCGCGCGGGACGGTCTCCAGTTCGTCGATGATCCGCAGGGCGGAGGACTTGGGCGCGCCGGTGACCGAGCCGGGCGGGAAGGTGGCGGCGAGCAGCTCCGGCCAGCCCGCGCCCTCGGCGAGTTCCCCGCTGACGGTGGAGACCAGGTGGACGAGGCCGGGGTGCTCCTCCACGGCGCACAGCTCCGGGACGGTGACCGAGCCGGTCGCGCAGACCCGGCCCAGGTCGTTGCGGACCAGGTCCACGATCATCACGTTCTCGGCGTGGTCCTTGGGCAGGAGATCGGCCACCGTACGGCCGGTGCCCTTGATGGGGCCGGACTCGATGCGGCGGCCGTGGCGGCTCAGGTAGAGCTCCGGGGAGGCGCTGGCGATCTCCACGCCGTGGGCCGGCAGACGAATCGTTCCTGCGTACGGGGCGGGGTTCCCGCGCGCGAGCAGGGCGGTCAGGGCGTCCACGTCGGCCCGCGCGGGGTCCGGCAGCGGTGCGGACATCACGCGGCACAGGTTGGCCTGGTAGACCTCGCCCGCCTCGATGTACGCGCGTATCCGGCGCACGCCCGCGACGTACGCGCCGCGGTCGAGCGAGGAGGACCAGCGGCCGGCGGCCGGGCCCGACCAGGCCCCGGGC
Source organism: Streptomyces sp. AB3(2024) (assembly GCF_041862025.1). Lineage (NCBI taxonomy): Bacteria > Bacillati > Actinomycetota > Actinomycetes > Kitasatosporales > Streptomycetaceae > Streptomyces > Streptomyces sp. AB3(2024). Next base: position 9,851 of record NZ_JBGWAB010000157.1, on the reverse strand, counting down.
ACGGGGGCCGGGACGGGGTCGGGACGCACGTCCCCGAAGCGCGCGCAGACCAGCCGGCCTTCGAAGTCGGCGGTCACCGCCCAGAAGCCGGAGGAGTCGAGGGCCGAGGGGTCACCGGTGACGTCACGGAGGTCGGTCGCGAGGAGGCCGCCGAAGCGGGCCAGGGGAGGCAGGTCGTGCACGGCTGCGAGTCTATGACCGGTGACGCGATGGCGCCGGTGAGGTGGCCGCCGGGTGACCGGTGGTGATCGGGCCACAGCACGCTGCGGAAACGCATTTTTGAGCTGGCCCGGGAATCCGCTAGAGTTCAACACGTCGCCAGGGAGCGAAGGGGAAAAACCCCGGAGCGAACACGGTGACCTGCGGACGTAGCTCAGTTGGTAGAGCACCACCTTGCCAAGGTGGATGTCGCGAGTTCGAGTCTCGTCGTCCGCTCGTAGTAGGGGATTTCTTCCCGAGAACCCCTACGGCTCCATGGTGGAGTGGCCGAGAGGCGAGGCAACGGCCTGCAAAGCCGTCTACACGGGTTCAAATCCCGTCTCCACCTCCAAGGACGATTAGCTCAGCGGGAGAGCGCTTCCCTGACACGGAAGAGGTCACTGGTTCAATCCCAGTATCGTCCACTGATCCGCAAGGATCCCCGCGCGATTAGCTCAGCGGGAGAGCGCTTCCCTGACACGGAAGAGGTCACTGGTTCAATCCCAGTATCGCGCACGCAGCACACGCACCACCTGCGGTTTCACACTGCGGCCCCGCGCGATTAGCTCAGCGGGAGAGCGCTTCCCTGACACGGAAGAGGTCACTGGTTCAATCCCAGTATCGCGCACGCAGCACACGCACCACCTGCGGTTTCACACTGCGGCCCCGCGCGATTAGCTCAGCGGGAGAGCGCTTCCCTGACACGGAAGAGGTCACTGGTTCAATCCCAGTATCGCGCACCACCTCCGGAAGCCCCGGCCGTTCCCACGGCCGGGGCTTCCGCGTTGCCGGGTGCCGGCCGGCCTCAGGAGGAGAAGAGCATCCGGCCGAATCCGCCCTTGTGGTGGCCGTGGTGTCCGTGGTCGTGACCGTGTCCGTGGCCGCCGTTGCGGGGCGCCCCAGGCCGGGGCCGGAGCCACGTGGGCCGGGTACGGGGCCGGCGGCGCGGCGGGCGGCGGGACCTGGCCGTACTGCTGTGCCGTGTACTGGGACTCCAGGCGGGTCAGCGCCTCCAGCTCGCCGTAGTCGAGGAAGATGCCGCGGCAGCCGCTGCACTGCTCGATCTGGACGCCGTTGCGGTTGTAGGTGTGCATCATCGCGTGACACTTCGGACACTGCATGACCGGATCAACTCCTCGCCGTTCGCGTCGGCGCCGGATGCGTACCCGGCGCCTCCCGCTCACCCTACGACGGGGTCAGGGCTCCAACTCGGCCCGGAATGTAGCCATTCGGACACAGGAATCCAGCATCAGCCGCTCCCCCTCGTCCAGCGGGCGGCGGGCGGGTGCCGCCTTGGCGAGGGCGAGGGCCGCCGTCTGTACGGTCAGCGCCCGTGCGGCCAGGTCGAGTTCCGGCCAGGGGTCGCTGCCGGGCGGGCCGGCGGCCGGGCCGCCCGCGGCCCGGTAGGCGTCGAGGAAGCGCAGCCAGGCCTCCGGGGCGAGGATCCCGGCCGCGTACCAGGCGGCCGGGCGGGCCAGGTCCCAGGCGGGCGCGCCGAGACCGAGATCGTCGACGTCGATGAGCCGCCAGGGGCCGTCGGGGACGGGGTGGCGGACGAGCTGCCCGAGGTGCAGGTCGCCGTGGCACAGCACCGCTGCCCCGGCCGGGGGGACCCCCTCCCCGCGGGCCCAGTCCGGGAGGGTCGCGGCGGCGGCGCGGACCGCCCGGACCCCGTCCGGGTCGGACTGCGGGGCCCTGGTCAGCCGGCGCAGGGCGCGGGCCACCTTGGCCGGGCCGCGCATCGGCGGGAGGGGTCCGGGCAGGTCCCGGAGCTCGGTCCGGTGCAGGGCCGCGAGCAGCCGGGCGGCCTCCTCCCAGGGGGCGTCCTCGGGGCGCGCCGGATCCACGGGGGTCCCGTAGGGCCACAGCGAGACGGTGCGGCCGTGGACGGCCCCGGTGCGCAGCGGGGGCAGCAGCACTCCGGCGAGGGATCCGGAGCCCGCGACGCGGATGCGGGCCGCGAGGGCCTCCGGGTCGCTGCCGGGGGCGTGCGCCTTGGCCACGGCGTCCCCGCAGCGCACGACCGTCCCGTCGGGCCGGTCGGCGAGGAGGACGTAGGGCTGCGCGGGGCCACCGCGGGCCCAGGCGGCGAGGGCCGCGGGCAGCGGGGCAGGCAGCGGCAGTGCGCTCACGCGGCGGCCGCGGCGCGCGGCGGCGTGCCGCGGCGAGGGGGGTGCGCCGCCTCCCCGTCGTGGGCGTGCGTGCTCGTGGGGTCGTGGTCCGCGTCCGCCATGGGCCTCTCCTTCGCTCGGGACGAGGCTACGGGGGGCGGGGGCGGGACGAAAGAAAGGGTGCTGCCCGTCCGACTCCCCAGTCGTACGGGCAGCACCCTTCACCTGCCGTCCGTCGTCGATCCCCCGTCCCCACGGGGATTCGACAGGCCGATGCCCCGGTCCGGGCCGCTCTCCCGGACCCGGGGCGCCGCTCAGCGCCCCAGCATCACGCCAACGGACGACGCCTGTGCCGCCACCTGGTCGAAACCTCCGAAGAGGAAGAGCAGGAGGGCGGCCAGGGGGAGGACCATCGCCGCGGCCACCAGCGGGTGGCGCGTACCGGACTCACGGCTGTTGAACGCGAATGCCTTGCGTCCCTGCCGGGCGATGTCCGCCATGGTCCTCTCCCTGTCGTCTGGCAGCGGCGGGTTCGTGACCTCGGGGGACGAGTGCGCCACCCGCCGCTTGTCTTCAACACTAGGTGCGCGGAAGGCCCCTGGCCTCATGCCCTCGTACCCTTTGCCGGGCCTCCGCGAGGATGACGAGGGCCTCCCCGGAGTACTCCCCTGGGTGGAGACCGCTTCCCCGTCATGGGGGACTTCCCGGAGGGGATGACCGGAGGGTAGTGACTTCGCTCACTTCCGTCACTCCCCGCACACGCGTGCCCGCGTGCGGGCGGTTGACCGCGTCACCCGGCGGCTCCCGCCGCTCCCCCGCCGGGACGAGCTCGTACGGGGCCGCCGTCGGCTCCAATCCCCTTGACGCGAGGGCCGTTTGGGCGCCGGGTCCGATGCGGGTCCGGGGGCGGCGGCCGGGGGCTGCACACCCTCAAGTGGCCTGCCCCGTACTGAGGATCGAATCCTCCGGCGAGGGCGCGGCCTCTGAGCGCTCTTGCCGGATGGTCCGTAAGCTGTGCCAGGTCAACAGGACGACCGGTCAGCGGGGTGGACATGGCGATGATGCGGCTCCGGCGCGAGGACCCGCGTGTCGTCGGCTCGTTCAGACTGCACCGCAGGCTCGGCGCGGGCGGCATGGGCGTGGTCTACCTGGGGTCCGACCGGCGCGGTCAGCGCGTCGCCCTGAAGGTGATCCGGCCCGACCTGGCCGAGGACCAGGAGTTCCGCTCCCGCTTCGCGCGCGAGGTGTCCGCCGCCCGGCGGATCCGCGGCGGGTGCACCGCGCGGCTGGTTGCCGCCGACCTGGAGGCCGAGCGCCCCTGGTTCGCCACGCAGTACGTGCCCGGACCCTCGCTGCACGACAAGGTGGCCGAGGAAGGCCCCCTGACCGCCGCGCAGATCGCCGCCATCGGCGCCGCGCTCTCCGAGGGCCTCGTCGCCGTGCACGAGGCGGGCGTGGTCCACCGCGACCTCAAGCCCTCGAACATCCTGTTGTCCCCCAAGGGCCCGCGGATCATCGACTTCGGCATCGCCTGGGCGACCGGGGCGAGCACCCTGACCCATGTGGGGACCGCCGTCGGCTCCCCCGGCTTCCTCGCCCCCGAGCAGGTGCGCGGCGCCGCCGTCACCCCCGCCACCGACGTCTTCGCGCTCGGCGCCACCCTCGCCTACGCGGCCACCGCCGACTCCCCGTTCGGGCACGGCAGTTCCGAGGTCATGCTGTACCGGGTGGTGCACGAGGAGCCCCACCTGGTCGGCGTACCGGACGCCCTCGCGCCGCTGGTCCGGGCCTGCCTGGCCAAGGACCCCGAGGAGCGGCCGACGACCCTGCAGCTGTCGATGCGGCTGAAGGAGATCGCGGCCCGCGAGGCGCAGGGGCTGGGCGACGCCCGGCCGCCGGTGCAGCGGCCGCGGCCCGACCGGCCGGTGGGGCGGCTCGCCGACCAGACCGCCCTCTACACCGAGCAGAGCAGCGTGGACCGGCGCACCCCGGGCGCCGGCACGCCCGCCCCCAGGGCGCAGGCCCCGCAGGGCGGACCCCAGTCGCGGCCCTCGTCCCCGCGCAATCCCGGTTCCACCGCCGGGCGTACGGGCGGCCGTCCGGCTCCGCGGACCACCGGCACGGGGCGCCGGCCCTCGCGGCCGGACCCGAAGCTGATGCGGCAGCGGCTGATCGTGTTCGTCGTGGTGACGCTGCTGGTGGCGCTGGGCATCGCCCTGGCGCAGAAGATCTAGGGCCGCGGCAGCGGGCGCCGGCCCCCGACGGGGGTCCGGCACCCGGACGGGTCAGGCCCGGTGGCCGCCGGCCACCGCGTAGAAGGCGACGGCCGCGGCCGCGCCCACGTTGAGCGAGTCCACGCCGTGCGCCATGGGGATGCGCACCCACTCGTCGGCGGCGACCAGCGCCTGCGTGGACAGGCCGTCGCCCTCCGCTCCGAGCATCAGCGCGACCCGTTCGAGGGACTGCGGAGCGGCCTCGTCGATCGGCGAGGCCTTCTCGTGCGGGGTGAGGGCGAGGAGCTTGAAGCCCGCCTCCCGCACCGAGTCCAGGCTCTTGGGCCAGGCGTCGAGGCGGGCGTACGGGACGGAGAACACCGCGCCCATGGAGACCTTCACCGAGCGGCGGTAGAGCGGGTCCGCGCAGTCGGGCGACAGCAGCACCGCGTCCATGCCGAGGGCGGCGGCGCTGCGGAAGATGGCTCCGATGTTGGTGTGGTCGTTGACCGCCTCCATGACGGCCACCCGGCGGGCCGACGCGAGCAGGTCCTGCGCCGTGGGCAGCGGCTTGCGCTGCATGGAGGCGAGGGCGCCGCGGTGCACGTGGTAGCCGGTGACGCGTTCGGCGAGCTCCGGGCTGACGGCGTACACCGGGGCGGGGAGCTCGTCGATGACGTCGCGCATGACGTCGACCCACTTGGCGGAGAGCAGCATGGAGCGCATCTCGTAGCCGGCGTCCTTGGCCCGTCTGATGACCTTCTCGCCCTCGGCGATGAAGAGGCCCTCGGCGGGCTCGCGGCGGCGCCGCAGCTCCACGTCGGTCAGGCCCGTGTAGTCGCGCAGGCGGGGGTCGTCGGGGTCTTCGACGGTGATGAGATCAGCCACAGGGTGATACTGCCTTGTCGTGGGTGTGGTGCCAACGGCCTGTCAGGCGTCGGTGGCGGGAAGCGCGTCGGGCGGGTTCACGCGGACGACCTCGCCGATGACGATCACGGCCGGCGGGCGGACCTCCTCGGCGCGCACGGTCTCACCGACCGTGGCGAGGGTGGCGTCCACCCGGCGCTGGGTGGCCGTGGTGCCCTCCTGGACGACCGCGACCGGGGTGTCGGCGGAGCGGCCGTGGCGGATCAGGGCCTCGGCGATCAGGCCGATCTTGTCGACGCCCATGAGGATCACCAGGGTGCCGGTGAGCTTCGCGAGGGAGGCCCAGTCCACCAGGGAGCGCGGGTCGTCGGGGCCGACGTGTCCGCTGACCACGGTGAACTCGTGCGCCACCCCGCGGTGGGTGACGGGGATCCCGGCGGCGCTCGGCACCGAGATGGAGCTGGAGATGCCGGGGACGACCGTGCAGGGGATGCCGTGCTCGGCGAGGGCCTGCAGCTCCTCCATGCCACGGCCGAAGACGTACGGGTCCCCGCCCTTGAGCCGGACGACGGCCTTGCCCGCCTTGGCGTGCTCGATCAGGGCGTTGTTGATGGCCTCCTGGGCCATGAACCGGCCGTACGGGATCTTCGCCGCGTCGATGACCTCGACGTGCGGCGGGAGTTCGTCCAGGAGGTCGCGGGGGCCGAGCCGGTCGGCGATGACCACGTCGGCCTCGGCGAGCAGGCGGCGGCCGCGCACGGTGATCAGGTCCGGGTCGCCGGGGCCGCCGCCGACGAGGGCGACGCCGGGGGTGCTCTTGTGGCGGTGCGCGGGGGCGGTGAGGGTGCCGTCGCGCAGGCCCTCGACGACCGCGTCGCGGACGGCGGCCGAACGGCGGGGGTCGTTGCCGGTCAGCACGGCGACGGTGACGCCCTCGATGCGGCCGGTGGCGGGGGTCCAGGCGGTGGCGGCGGAGGCGTCGTCGGCGCGCACGCACCAGACGCGCTCGCGCTCGGCCTCGGCGGAGGCCCGCTCGTTGTCCTCGCGGTTCTGGGTGGCGATCAGGGCGTACCAGGCGTCGGCGAGGTCGCCCTCCCGGTAGCGGCGGCGCTCCCAGCGGATCTCGCCGGTCTCCGCCATCGCGTCCACGGAGGGGGTCGCGGAAGGGGAGATCAGCAGGACGTCGGCGCCGGCCGCGATGAGGGCGGGCAGGCGGCGCTGGGCGACCTGACCGCCGCCGATGACGACGACGCGGCGCCCGGCCAGGCGGAGTCCTACGGGGTAGGCGGGGTATGCCGGGTTTGCCATGGCGGTTGCGGCTCCTGGTGCGGCGAGGGGTCGGCGGGGCCGCTGCTGCGCTGGAGCGGCGTGGCGGGCGGCGTGCGGATGCCCGTCCGGGACCACGATACGACCCATCCGGGGCGGTGGTCCCTGCGGGGGCTGCGCGGGCTTGGGGGGGGGCTGCCGCTGCGCGGGGCTGGGTCCCCTACCCGCCCTTCGCCCTTTCCCCGGGCTCCGCCCGGACCCCTTCGGGGGCTCCGCCCGGACCCCCGCGCCTCAAACTCCCCCAGCTACCGCTGGGAGGTGCCCCCTGGCGGGGCTGGATTTGCGCCCGGCGGAGGCTGGATTGCCCGCAGGGCGATTCCAGCCCCGCCGGCGCTTGAGGCGCGGGCGCGGAGCGCCGTGCAGTGAGCCGCGCCGGCGTTTGAGGCGGGAACGGAGGAAGGTCGGGGAGGGGGTTACTTCTCGGTGACGCCCGCCGAGTCGAAGGTGGCCACCTCGTGCATGGCGCGCGCCGCACTCTGGACCAGCGGCAGCGCCAGGAGCGCGCCCGTGCCCTCGCCGAGGCGGAGGTCCAGGTCGACCAGGGGACGCAGGCCGAGCTTGTTCAGGGCCGCCACGTGACCCGGCTCCGCGCTGCGGTGGCCCGCGATGCAGGCCGACAGGGACTCCGGGGCGATGGCGCGGGCCACGAGGGCGGCCGCGCCGGCACTCACGCCGTCCAGGATGACCGGGGTGCGCAGGGAGGCCCCGCCCAGGAGGAGGCCGACGATCGCCGCGTGCTCCAGGCCGCCGATGGCCGCCAGGACGCCGATCGGGTCGGCCGGGTCGGGCTGGTGGAGTTCCAGGGCCCGGCGGACGACCTCGACCTTGCGGGCGTGGGTCTCGTCGTTGATGCCGGTGCCCCGGCCGGTGACCTCCGCGGGGTCGACGCCCGTGAAGACCGAGATGAGCGCGGCCGAGACCGTGGTGTTGGCGATGCCCATCTCGCCCGTGAGCAGGGCCTTGTTGCCGGCGGCGACCAGGTCGCGGGCCGTCTCGATGCCGACCTCGATGGCCGCGATCGCTTCTTCGCGGGTCATGGCCGGGCCGGTGGAGAGGTCGGCCGTGCCGGGACGGACCTTGCGCGGCAGCAGGCCGGTGGTGGCGGGGAGGTCCCCGGCCACGCCGACGTCGATGACGCAGACCTCGGCGCCGACCTGGTTGGCGAAGGCGTTGCAGACCGCGCCGCCGCCGAGGAAGTTCGCCACCATCTGCGTGGTGACCTCCTGCGGCCAGGGGGTGACTCCCTGGGCGTGGACGCCGTGGTCGCCCGCGAAGATCGCGACGGCGGCCGGCTCCGGGATGGGCGGCGGGCAGACCCGGGAGAGGCCGGCCAGCTGGGCGGAGATGATCTCCAGCATGCCCAGGGCCCCGGCGGGCTTCGTCATGCGCTTCTGCCGCTCCCAGGCCTCGCCCAGCGCCTTGGCGTCGAGCGGGCGGATGCTGGCGACGGTCTCGGAGAGCAGGTCGTGCGGCTCCTCGCCGGGCAGCGCGCGGCGTCCGTACGTCTCCTCGTGGACCACCCACGCGAGCGGACGGCGCTGCGACCAGCCGGCCTGCGCCAGCTCGGGCTCCTCCGGAAACTCGTCGACGTAGCCGACGCACAGGTAGGCGACGACCTCCAGGTGCTCCGGCAGTCCGAGGGCGCGGACCATCTCGCGCTCGTCGAAGAAGCTGACCCAGCCCACGCCGAGGCCCTCGGCGCGCGCGGCGAGCCAGAGGTTCTCGACCGCGAGGGCGGAGGAGTACGGGGCCATCTGCGGCTGGGTGTGCCGGCCGAGGGTGTGGCGGCCGCCGCGGGTGGGGTCGGCGGTGACGACGATGTTCACCGGGGTGTCGAGGATGGCCTCGATCTTGAGTTCCTTGAACTGCTTCGCCCGGCCCTTGGGCAGCGACTTGGCGTAGGCCTCGCGCTGGCGCTGGGCGAGCTCGTGCATCGTCCGGCGGGTCTCGGCGGAGCGGATGACCACGAAGTCCCAGGGCTGGGAGTGACCCACGCTGGGCGCGTGGTGCGCGGCCTCCAGGACGCGGAGCAGCACCTCGTGCGGGATGGGGTCGGTACGGAAGCCGTTGCGGATGTCGCGGCGCTCGCGCATGACGCGCAGGACGGCCTCGCGCTCGGCGTCGTCGTACGCGGGGGCGGGCTCGCCCACGGAGACGGCTTCGGGTGCCTGCGCGGCGTCGGCGGGCTCGGTGGCGTCGGCGGCGATGGCATCCGGGACGGTGGTGTCCGGGGCGTCGGCCTCGGGGGCGGACGCGGCGACCGGTTCGACGGCTTCGGCCGGTGCGGCCTCCGCCTCGGCCGGGGCGGAGGCCTGCGCCTCGGGCTCCGCCGGCACGTCGGCCGGTGCGGCTGCCTCGACGGGGGCCTGAACCGTTTCTGCAGGGGCCTCCGCGACGGGCTCGGCGGCCGGGGTCCCGGCGGCCTCAGCGGCCTCAGCGGCCTCGGGGAGCACCGGCTCGGCCTCGGCGGGAGCCTGGGCGGCCTCGGGGGCCACCGGCTCGGCCGGGACCTCCACGGCGGCCGGCACCTCGGCCGGGACCTCCACGGCGGCCGGCGCTTCGGCCGGGACCTCCACGGCGGCCGGCGCCTCGGGAACGTCCGGGGCCGGCGGCTGCGGGGCGTCGGCGGGCTCCTGGGCCTCCGGGACGGCTTCGGCGGCCACCTCGGCGGCGACGGGCACCGCGGCGGGCTAGGGGGCCTCGGCGGACGGCTGGGCCTCCGGCTGCGCCACGGGCTCCGCGGACGGCTCCACGGGGGCGGGCGCGGCAGCGGCGGTGGGGGCGGCGGCGGCGGCGGCGGCCGGAACGGGCTCGGCCGTCCACGGCGTGCCGGGCTGCGCCGGGATCTCGGCGGCCTGCGCCACCGGCTGTGGGGCGTCCAGGTACTCGGGACCCGTGGCCGGAGCACCGGGCTGCTGCACCGCAACGGCGACCGGCTCCTGCGCCACCGGCGCACCGGCGGCGTCGGGCACGGCCACGGCGACGGCGACCGGCACGGCGACCGGCTCGGCGACGGCGACCGGCACGGCGGCGGGCTCCGCCACCGGCCCGGCGGCGGGCTGCTCCTCGGGGCAGGCCGGAGAGTGCGGCGTACACCTGCGCCAGCCCCGCCCGCTTGTCGAGCGGGCTGGTCAGT
>NZ_JBGWAB010000156.1:0-16839 GCF_041862025.1 Streptomyces sp. AB3(2024) | reverse complement strand
CGGCGCGGGCGGCGCGGGCGGCGCGGGCGGCGCGGGCGGCGCGGGCGGCGAGGAGCCGGTCCCGTACATCGCGCTGCCCCTGCTGATCGAGCACGACGGGCACCTGCTGTCCTTCGTGTCCTCGATCTCGACCTTCAACACGCCGCTGGACGTGACGGTCGCCGAGCTGGCCATCGAGACCTTCCTCCCGGCCGACCCGGCGACGGTGAAGTACCTGCGTTCACTGGCTCCCTGAGCCGGCCGCGCGCAGCGCCTGCTGCTGGAGCAGCGCGAAGCAGGCGACGACGAGCGCCTGCGCCGGGATCCAGACCGCGCCGGCCGTGGTGGGAGAGAACCAGAGGGCGAGCGAGAGCAGGCTGAGGGCCGCCCAGGCGTAGTTGGCCCCGATGACGCACTTCACCGGGAGGGCCGGCGGGCGGCGGCGCGAGGCGAGCCACCCGACGCCCGCGCCGTAGGCCGTGAGGAGGAGCCCGAGTTCCAGCAGGGTCGGTCCGGCGACGCCGAGCAGCCGGCCGAGGGGTGCGCCGAAGACGGCGTAGGCGAGGCCGTTGCCGGTGGTGACCACGGCGTCGAGGGCGAGAAAGCGGCGCAGCGCCGTCTGCGGGACGGTCGTGCGGGCGAAGCCGGCGAACAGGGTCGCGGACATGGCGGATCAGCCTCCGTCGAGGTCGGTCGGTGGATGTCGGGGTGCGGGTCCCGGAGCCGAGTGCGCGGCCCCGGAGCCCGTGGACCCCACTGTGCCCGCGCGCCGGAGAGGGGTCGATTACCTCCGGGGTCATGGCGGGGTGTCGGCGTGCCCGGCCGGGGCCACCATTCGGGAGGCGCTGGTTGGGGGGCGGGAACGGCGGCTAGGCTGCGCTGAAAACAAACTGATCGAACGTCTTGTCGACATATGGAGAATGACCCCGTGCGAGCCGCCGCCCGGCCCCACCCCGTCGGGGGTGCGGCGCCATGAGGACCACACGGGCCATGCGCGGGCTCGGCGCCGACCTGCTGGCCGGTACGCGGATCACCCGGCCCACCGATGCCGCCGGGATCATCGGCGCCCTCTGTGCCGCCTTCGAACGCCGGCGCGCCGGACGGCCGGTCGACTTCCACTTCGCCCCGTTCCCCCCGGACTCGGCCAGCGGACTGTGGCTGGACCTCGACGACCGCGACCTGATCGTCATCGAGGCGCACACCCGCCCCGAGCACCAGCTCGTCATCGCCTGCCACGAGTTGTGGCACGTGGAGGAGGGGACCTCCTTCGACCTCGGTCCGGGCATGACGGTCGCCGCCCGCCTGACGGGGCGCCACGGCTGCCTCGCCGGACTCGTGGAGTCCGAGACCGGGCTGGCCTCTGTGATCCGGCAGGCCGCCGCCCGGGCCGACCTGGGGGACCCGGCGGAGATCCGGGCCGAGACCTTCGGCTTGCACCTGGGAAAACTCCTGCGGCCCTACCTCCGGGGCCCCCGGGAGGAGCGGCTCCCCGAGGCGATCGAGCGCATCAGCACCTCGCTCGGCTGGGGAAGCCCCACGCCCCGCCGGTGACCCGCGCCCCAGCCGGCCGCCGGCCCCACGCGCCGCTGCCCCGGCCGCGGCCCCAGACAGAGAGCCCGCCACGATGAACCAGTCTTCCGCGCCCCGCCACGCCGTTGTCATCGGCGGCAGCCTGATCGGCCTCCTCGCGGCCGCCGTACTGGCCGAACACGCGACGGTCACCGTCATCGAGGCGGACGTGCTGCCCGAGGGCCCGGCGCCGCGCCGGGGACTCCCCCAGGCCCGCCACACCCACCTGCTCTGGTCGGGCGGGGCGCGTGCCTTCGAGCGGATCCTGCCCGGCATCACCGCCGACTGGACGGGCGCGGGCGCCCTGCGCCGCAGTCTGCCCACCGACCTGGCCACCATGACGGCGCAGGGCTGGATCTCGCGGTGCGGGGAGAAGCAGTTCAACATCTCCTGCAGCCGCGACCTCCTCGACTCGGTGGTCCGAGACCGGGTGACGGGCCTCGACGGGGTCCGCGTCCTCCAGCGGAGCCGGGTCCGCGGCCTGGAGGGCACCGCGGCCCGGATCACCGGCGTCCGGGTCGACACCCCCGAGGAGCGGGACCGGCTGGTGACCGCCGACCTCGTGGTCGACGCGAGCGGACGCGGTTCCCGGGCCACGGCCTGGCTCGGGGCGCTCGGCGTGGGCGGCATCCGGCGGTCCGAGGTCGACTCCGGTCTCGTCTACGCGACGCGGATCTTCGAAGCCCCGGCCGGGGCGCACGCGGCGGGGTTCCCCATCGTCAACGTGCAGTCCGATCCCCGCGTGCCCGTACCCGGGCGGACGGGCACGATCGTGCCCATCGAGGACGGCCGGTGGCAGGCCACCCTCTCCGGCACCCGGGGCGGCGAGCCGACCGGGGACCCCGACCTGTTCGTCCCCTTCGCCAAGGGGCTGCGGGACCCGGTCGTCGGCGATCTGCTGGAGGGCAGGAAGCCCCTGTCGGACGTCGCCGTCACCCGGGGCAACGCCAACCGCCGCGTCTTCTTCGAGAAGGCGGAGCTGCCCGACGGCTTCTTCGCCGTCGGAGACGCCGTCGCCACCTTCAACCCGCTGTACGGGCAGGGCATGTCGGTCGCCGCGCAGGGGCTGCTGGCCGTACGGGAACTGCTGCGGGCGAAAGGGCTCGGCCACCCGGGCACCGGCCGCGCGGCACAGCGGGCGCTCACCCCGCAGGTGAGCACCGCCTGGGAGCTCGCCACGACGCAGGACATCCGCTATCCGGGGGCCACCGGCATGGAGCCGCGGCCCGGGGCCGGGCTCCTCGACGCCTACGTCGGCCGGCTGATGACGGGCGCCACCACCGACGAGGTGCTCACCGCGGCCCTGTTCGACGTCATCACCATGAGCGACGCGCCGGCCCACTGGCTGCGCCCGTCGGTGCTCTGGCACGTGCTGCGCGCTTCGGACCGGGGCGCGTCGCCGGTGCCGCCGCTCACCGCGGCGGAGCGGGCCGTCGGCGGGCTCCCCCCGGCGGCCGGACCGGCGGAGCCGGTGGACGAGGCAGACCCGGCGGACCCCGCCGACCCCCTCGGGCAGAGCCGGTGAGCGGCGGGATCCTGGTGCAGCTGCCGGGCATCCTGATGGTCCTGGCACTGCTGATCAAGGCCCCGAGCATGCGCCGGGACTGGGACCAGCCCCTGAACCGGACGGCGTGCGCGCTGCTCGTCCTGGGCGCCCCCATCAACTTCCTGGCGTCGCCGCCGACGATCTCGGCGGTCAACCGTTTCACCGGCGTGGTCAACTTCTCCGCCCCGCTGGTGTTCTGCCTGGCCACGCTGTTCTCCGGGGCGTGCGTCGTCCTCGTCCTGCAGTGGCGCGGCGGGCCGCCCGCGGCCGTGCGACGGGCCACGCGGCGGACGATCGCCGTCTTCGGCACGGCGGCCGTCGCGATCGTCGCCCTGTTCGTGATCGGCGACGCGCCGGTGGAACGGCTCCGGGACCTGGACGTGTACTACGCCACGACGCCCTGGATCCGCGAGATGATCGTCTGCTTCCTGGTGGCGCACACCGTGGGCACCTCGGCGCTGACCTGGCTGTGCGGGAAGTGGCTGGGGCGTGCGGACCGCTCGCTGCGCCCGTTGCGCTGCGGGCTGGCCCTGATCGTGCTCGGCGGGGCGCTGGACCTGTCCTACCTCGCCGCGAAGTGGGCCGCGGTGGCCGCCCGCTGGGCCGGCCGCGACTGGGTGTACCTGTCGACGGACGTGGCGCCCCCGCTGGCCGCCGCGGCCGGTGTGATGGTCGGGGCGGGGTTCATCGTGCCCCTGGCCGGCGGCTCGGAGGCCTGGCGGGACTTCAGCCAGTACCGCAGGCTGCGGCCGCTGTGGAAAGCGCTGCGCGGGTTCGCGTCCCGCAACGTGACGACGGTCCCGCTGACCTGGTGGTCACCGGTGGGGATCCGGCTGGTCCACCGCGAGTCGGTGATCGACGACGGGCTGCTGGCCCTGGCCGGCTGGTTCGACCCCGAGGTGCGTGCGCAGGCGTACGGGGCCGCGCGCCGGCAGGGCCTGGACGAGCCGGCCGCCTCGGTGGTGGCGGACGCCGCCATGCTCGCCGCGGCCTGCCGGCTGCGGGCGGCCGCCGACCGGGACGGCGCCGACGGCCCTGCGGCCGGGACGGGGCGGACGGACGCCGGCCGGCACCGGCTGGACTCCCAGCCGCTGACGGCGCTCGCCCGGGAGTTCCGCGCGTCCCCGATCGTGGCGGCGGCCCGCCGGGGAGCGCCGGCGACGGGCTGAGCCGTCCGGCGGGGCCCGGCGCGCCCGGCCGGGCTCGGTGCCCCCCTCCGCAGCCCCGCGCGGACACGGCGAACGCCCCGGACCGGAGGGTCCGGGGCGTTCGCGGTACCGCGTACGCGTCGGACCGGAGGGTCCGGGGCGTTCGCGGTACCGCGTACGCGTCGCGTGCGGTGGGGGTCAGAGGGCCGCGAGGTCCAGGCCGGCCTGCGCCGCCGCGGCGTGCACCGTCTGCTCCAGCAGGACGGCGATGGTCATCGGGCCGACGCCGCCGGGCACCGGGGTGATCAGGGAGGCGCGGGCCGCAGCCGACTCGAAGTGGACGTCGCCGACGTTGCCCTCGTTGTAGCCGGCGTCGAGCACGACCGCGCCCGGCTTGATGTCCTCGCCGCGGATGAACTCGGCCTTGCCCACGGCGGCGACCAGCACGTCGGCCTGGCGCACGATCGAGGGCAGGTCCACGGTGCGGGAGTGACAGTAAGTGACCGTTGCGTTGCGCTCCAGCAGCAGCATGCCGGCCGGCTTGCCCAGGATGGCGCTGCGGCCGACGACGACGGCGTGCTTGCCCGTGAGGTCGACGTCATAGGCCTCCAGGAGGCGCATGATGCCGCCGGGGGTGCAGGAGACGAAGCCCGGCAGTCCGAAGCCCATGGCGGCGAAGGAGTGCATGGTGACCCCGTCGACGTCCTTGCCCGGGGCGATGGCCTCGAAGGCGGCGCGCTCGTCGATGTGGTGCGGGACGGGGTGCTGGAGCAGGATGCCGCTGATCTCCGGGTCCTCGGAGAGCGCGGTGAGGGCCGCGACCAGCTCCTCCGTGGTGGTGGAGGCGGGCAGCTCCACGTGGCGGGAGGTGATCCCGGCCTTGGTGCAACGGTTTTGCTTCATGCGCACGTAGGTGACGGACGCGGGGTCCTCGCCGACGAGGACGGTGGCGAGGCAGGGCGCGGTGCCGGTGCGCTCGGTGATCTTCGCCGCGAGCGCGGCGGTCTGCTCGGAGATGCGGCGGGCGAGGGCGGTGCCGTCCATCAGCTGGGCAGTGGCGGTCGTCATGGGGTCTCCTGAACGTCGCTGCGGATCGCGGATCGCCCAGGCGCGCGGCAGTCGACGTACGGAGGTGGGTACGCCGGGCCGCTCCCCGGTGGTGATCCACCCGAACGCCAGTCACGGCCCGCCGCACAGTCTAGTCGACATATCCGGTGGTCCGCCGGGGCCCGACCTGGGACGATCGGGGCATGACACGCACTTTCGACCATCTCGTCGCCGAGGCCGAGACCGTCTCCGTGGACGGCTGGGACTTCTCCTGGCTGGACGGCCGGGCCACCGAGCAGCGGCCCTCCTGGGGATACCAGCGACTGCTGGCCGAGCGACTGGCACGGGTCAGGTCCGTCCTGGACGTCCAGACCGGCGGGGGCGAGGTGCTGGCGGGCGCGGGCCCCCTTCCCCCGCTGGCGGCGGCCACGGAGTCCTGGCCGCCGAACATCGACCGGGCGACCCGGCTGCTGCACCCGCTCGGCGCGGTGGTGGTGGCCGACGCCGACGAGCCGCCGCTGCCCTTCGGCGACGAGGCCTTCGAGCTGGTCACCAGCCGGCACCCGGTGACCATCTGGTGGGAGGAGATCGCGCGGGTGCTGACACCGGGCGGGACGTACCTCTCGCAGCAGGTCGGACCGGCCAGCGTGTTCGAGCTCGTCGAGTACTTCCTGGGCCCGCAGCCGCAGGAGGTGCGCCGTGCCCGCCACCCCGACGACGCGGTCGCCGACGCCACGAAGGCGGGCCTGGAAGTCGTCGATCTGCGCTCCGAGCGGCTGCGGACGGAGTTCCACGACATCGGAGCCGTGATCTACTTTCTCCGGAAGGTGATCTGGATGGTGCCCGGCTTCACGGTCGGGCAGTACCGGGACCGGCTGCGCGAGCTCCACGAACGGATCGAGCGCGAGGGCCCGTTCGTCGCGCACACCGCCCGTTTCCTGATCGAAGCTCGCAAAACGGACTGAGGTCGGACCGGCGGAAGGCGTGAATCCGGCGCGGACGGATCCACGCGGAATCGGTTGCGCGGCCACAGCGTGGCGCAGGTCACTCAATTCAGCGCGTAACGAATCGACTCGGGCATGCGATGAACCGACAGGTGTCCTCGCGCGGCCCCGGAATACAGACCCCCCTCGGGTCTGTTTCCCGAGTTCGCGCGATGATGTCCCGCCCACCCCTTATCTGTTCGCAACGAGAGGCTCCTTGTGTCGCTCAGCCCGTCCCGTACGTTCCCTCCGGAGATCGCCGAATCGGAGGCCCTCGTCGCGCTCGTCGAGCGCGGCCGCGAGCAGGGTCACATCAACGGTGACGATGTGCGCCAGGCCTTCGAGGCCGGCCGCATCCCGGTGGACCAGTGGAAGCGGGTCCTGCGCAGCCTGAACCAGGTCCTGGACGAGGAGGGTGTCGCCCTCCACGTCAGCGCCGCCCCCGCCACCAAGGCCGCTGCCAAGAAGCCCCGCAAGGCGGCCGCCGCCCCCGCCCGTACCGTGACGAAGAAGGCCGCCGCCCCGCCGCGCCCCATCGGCGCGCGCAAGACCTCGGCCACCGCCCCCGCCACCGCGGCGGCGATATCCGCTCCGTCGGCCGCCGCCACCGGGGACGAGGCGACGGCCGAGGCCGCCGCCGAGCCGAAGAAGCGCACGGTCAAGAAGACCGCCGCCAAGAAGGCCACGGCCACCAAGAAGACCGCCGCCACGAAGAAGGCCGGCGCCAAGGACGCGGACGACGCCGAGAACCCGGGCGCCGAGGGCGAGGACTGGGCCGCCGAGGACCTCGCCGACGAGGCCGAGGAGGAGACGCCCAAGGCGACCGGAACCCAGGGCTTCGTGCTGTCCGACGACGACGAGGACGACGCCCCGGCGCAGACCGTCATGGTCGCCGGTGCCACCGCCGACCCCGTCAAGGACTACCTGAAGCTGATCGGCAAGGTGCCGCTGCTCAACGCCGAGCAGGAGGTCGAGCTCGCCAAGCGCATCGAGGCGGGTCTCTTCTCCGAGTACAAGCTCGAAGAGGAGGAGGACCACAAGCCCGCGTTCAAGCGCGAGCTGGAGATCCTCGTCGAGGACGGCCGGCGCGCCAAGAACCACCTGCTGGAGGCCAACCTCCGCCTCGTGGTCTCGCTGGCCAAGCGCTACACCGGCCGCGGCATGCTCTTCCTGGACCTGATCCAGGAGGGCAACGTCGGCCTGATCCGCGCCGTGGAGAAGTTCGACTACACCAAGGGCTTCAAGTTCTCCACGTACGCGACCTGGTGGATCCGGCAGGCGATCACGCGTGCCATGGCCGACCAGTCGCGCACGATCCGCATCCCCGTCCACATGGTCGAGATCATCAACAAGCTGGCGCGCGTCCAGCGCCAGATGCTCCAGGACCTCGGCCGGGAGCCCACTCCGGAGGAGCTGGGCAAGGAACTCGACATGACCCCCGAGAAGGTCATCGAGGTCCAGAAGTACGGCCGCGAGCCGATCTCCCTGCACACCCCCCTGGGTGAGGAGGGCGACAGCGAGTTCGGTGACCTCATCGAGGACTCCGAGGCGGTCGTCCCGGCCGACGCGGTGTCCTTCACCTTCCTCCAGGAGCAGCTCCAGTCGATCCTGGGCACGCTCTCGGAGCGCGAGGCGGGCGTCGTGTCCATGCGCTACGGCCTCAACGACGGGCAGCCGAAGACCCTGGACGAGATCGGCCGCGTGTACGGGGTCACCCGTGAGCGCATCCGCCAGATCGAGTCCAAGACCATGTCGAAGCTGCGCCACCCGTCGCGTTCGCAGGTGCTGCGCGACTACCTCGACTGAGTCGGCCGCCGGGCCCGAGGGCCCGGTGGCGGAACGCGGAAGCCCGCGCCGTTCGTACGGCGCGGGCTTCCGCGTTCCGGCCGCGTGCCTCAGGCGGCCGGGTGTTCGAGCATGTGTTTCAGCTTCTCCTCGCCCCGGGGCATCTCCTTGCGGGCGAAGGGCCGCACCAGGAGCGGGACGAGGGCCCTGCCGACTCCGTGGCCCTCGAAGTCCATGGCGAGGGTCACCCGGGAGCGCCGGCCGTCGCCGAGGGGTTCGATGGTGCCCCGCACGTCGGGCCGCACGGGGCCGTCGATCCCGTGCAGGTGCCAGCTCCTGGGCGGGTCCAGTTCCAGGAACTCGATGGTCGTGGGGAACTCCCGCCCGCCGATCCGCCGGGTGATCTCGACCCGGGAGCCGACGTGGACCGGCATGTCGCCCAGCGGGTGGACCGACACCGCGCTGTCCTGCCATTCCGGCAGGTGCGTCGGGTCCGTCACGTAGGAGTAGACCTCCGCCGGGCTGCGGGAGATGTCGATGGTTTCTCTGATCGCCGACATCGCGACCCCTTTCCGACCCCCTGGACGGTCCCCTCTGACCACGCTACTCCGCAGGTCAGGCAGGGGCCCGGTGCTTGCGGGCGGCCATCAGCGCGTAGAGCAGGACGCCCGCGAAGAGGAAGAGCACGCCCTGGTAGACGGCCGCGTAGCCGGATCCGGCGACCAGCCACATCGAGAAGGCGAAGGCCAGGGCGGCGAGGACGGCGTCCCGCACCAGCTGACCGCGCCGGACCCGCTCGCTCCGGCCGGAGGCCAGGAAGTAGAGCTGCGCGGCGGTGGACAGCAGGTAGGGGACGGTGGCCGTGAAGGTGGTGACGAGCACCAGCATCTCGAAGACGCCCGCAGAGCCGGCCGTGTAGTTGTAGACGGTCAGGGCGGAGGCCAGCACGGCCGTGACCAGGACGCCGACCACCGGGACCCCGCGCTTCTTCGTCTCGAAGACCTTCGGGAAGAGCCCGTCCCGGGCGGCGGCGTACGGGGTCTGCGCGCTGAGCAGGGTCCAGCCGTTGAGCGCGCCGACCATCGAGATCACCGCGGCGCAGGCGACGGCCGTGCCGCCCCAGGTGCCGCCGAACATCGCGTTGACGGCGTCGGAGAAGGGGGCCTGGGAGGAGACGAGCTTCTCGTGGGCGACCAGCCCGAAGACGGAGAGGGTGCCGAGGAGGTAGACGACCGCGGCGCCCGCCGTGCCCAGGATGGTGGCCCGGCCGACGTTGCGGGCCGGGTCGCGGACCTCGCCCGCGCTCACCGCGGCGGATTCCACGCCGAGGTAGCTGAAGAGCAGGATCGCGGCGGAGGCCGAGACGGCCCCGACGGGGCTCTGGTCGGTGGCCCGGAAGGGGCCGAGGTTCGCCGGGTCGAAGAAGAACAGCCCGCCGACGGCCACCAGCAGCAGCGGGGCCAGCTTCAGGACGGTCGCGACGAGCTGGACGGCGCCCACGTACCGGGTGCCGGCGAGGTTGGCGAGGGCGGGCAGCCACTGGACGGCCAGGGCGGCCAGGCACATGGACCACCGGTGCGCGCCGACGGCCGGGAAGAGCACCCCGAGGTAGCCGACGGCCGCGACCGCGAGGGCGGCGTTGGAGACCCAGGTGGTGATCCAGTAGCTGTAGGCGGCGAGGAAGCCCGCGAAGTCCCCGAACGCGGCGCGGACGTACACGTACGGCCCGCCGGTCTGCGGGTGGCGCTCGGCGAGGCGGCCGAAGACCAGGGCGAGGGCGATCGCGCCGGCGGTGAGGACGGCGAAGGCCACGAGGCTGACCGTGCCGAAGGGTGCCACCGAGGCGGGGAGCAGGAAGATCCCGCCGCCGATGATGTTGCCCATGACCAGGCAGATGGCGATCGGGAGGCCGAAGCGGCGGGCGTGCCGGTCCGCGGGGCGGGCGCCCGGCGGGACGGCGGCGGGCCCGGGTGCCGCGGGGGCTTCGGGGGCCCGGTCGACCTGGGTCGACGGGGCTGCGGTGCTGGTCATCGGTGGTGCGCCTCGGAATGTCTCACATGGTGGGCAGGTCAGCACATGGTTGACCACGCCGGAGACGCCACCAAATCACCGGGTTTCGTCCGGCGCGGACACCCCTGTGGAAGGAAGGGTTCCGTCCGGTGGGCCGTCCGGCCGGTGATCCTCCGGGCGTCGGCCGGCGCCGGTCAGCGGGACCTGCGGCCCGTCCGCCTCCCGCAGCCAGCGGCGCAGTACGTGGTGCACGGCCTCGGCGCCGACCAGCTCCGGGCCGGGATCCGACAGCTCCGTCGGCCACATCAGGAAGGGGTGGCCCTGCTCCCCGCCGAGGCCCCCGTGCGAGCCGATCTGCTCCTCGAAGGCGTGGACGGCCCCGGTCTCCGGGTCGTACGAGGAGTTGACCATGATGTCCGCCACGTGCGGGAACGAGTCCGTCCGGCGGACCGCGTCGGCCGCGCCCGGGCCGAAGGCCGCCAGCAGCTCCTCCGCCGCGCCGGGCACGTCCAGCCGGGCCGCCGCCCCGGCCGACCCCAGCACCTCCCCGTCCACCAGGAGGAAGCCCACGCCGGGATGGTTCGCCAGGGTGGGCAGCAGGGCGGGGTGCGTACGTTCGATCCACTGCCGTGAGGCCCGCCCCGGCACGTCGGGGAAGGAGATCAGCCCGAGGTTGCCCGAGGCCAGCACCACCGGATCCGGTCCGGGCTCCGGGCGGGCCTCCTCGCCCGTCTCCTCCACCGGCCGGTGCAGGGCGGCCCGGACGGCCGCGCGCGCCTCGGCGCCGCTGCGGGTCCGGCCGGCCCGGCGCGGGACGGGCAGCCCGCAACCGGCCCGGACCAGGGCCTTCAGGCTCAGGCCGTAACGGCCGAGGAAGGTCTCCCCGGGACTCTGGCCGTGGTCCGACAGCAGGACGAACCGGTACTCCCGCGGCGCGTGCTCGGCGACCCGGGCGATCAGCGCCAGGCTGCGGTCGAGGCGGGCCAGCACCCGGTCGGTGTCGTGGCCGTGCGGTCCCGAGTGGTGCGCGACCTCGTCGTAGGCGACCAGGTCGGCGTAGACCGAGGCGCGGCCCGCGAGCATGTCCCCGATCACCGCGTAGACGACCACGTCGCGTTCGATGACCGTCGCGAAGGCCCTCATCAGCGGGTACAGGCCACCGCGGGAGACCCGGGGCGTCACCTTCCGGGCGCGGGCGCGCAGCGACTGGCCGATCTCCCGGACCACCTCGGCGGCCAGGGACAGGGTGGTGCGCACCGCGTTGGCCGGGTCGGAGAAGTAGGCGAAGTACCCGGAGCGGGAACGGTTGGCGGGGCCCCGGCGGGCCGCGACAGACAGCACCAGCGCCAGCTGGTCGGCGCCCCCGCCGAAGAGGTTGCCGCGGCTGGCGCCGTCGAGGGTGAGCAGGCCGCCGTCGGCGGTGCGTTCGACGGCGCGGCGCTGGAGTTCGGCCGCGCTGGTGGGCCGGTTGCAGACCATCACCTCGCGGGAGTCCTTCTCGTACCAGCGGAAGGCCGGGACGTCGAAGTTCGAGCCGTGCAGGATGCCGAGCTGGCTCGCGCCGGTCTGGCTGGACCAGTCGGTGCGCCAGGACGTCACGCGGTGGCTGCGCTCCAGCCAGTCCGCCACCGTCGGCATCAGTCCCTCGGCCGCGGCGCGGCGCAGCACCTCGAAGCCGACCCCGTCGAGCTGCACGCACACCAGTCCGGGGCTGCCTCCCGGGGGCGTCCCGTAGCGGCGCCGGCGGCGGTCGGCGAGCCGGTACAGGCGGCGCCGGTAGGCCTCGTCGTCGCGTACCGCGAGGGCGGTGGAGGTGGCCGAGGCCACGGCGGACATCACCGCCGCGACGACCACGGCGGTGTCGGGGGCGACCTCGGCGCCCCGCTCCCCGGGGATCAGGTTCAACGCCATCAGCAGCAGCGAGCCGTTGAGGAAGAACACCAGCAGCCCGAGCACCAGGGCGGGCACGAGCAGCAGGGCGCGTACGAGGGCGGGCCAGACCAGGGCGCTCAGCAGGCCGAAGGCCCCGGCGGCCCAGGCGGCGGTCAGCCCGACCCGGGTGACGCTGTCGCCGTCGGCCGACTGGAGCCGGAAGTCGGGCAGGAGCGCGGCGAGCGCGAGCATGGTGAGGGTGGACACCGCCCACACCACGAGCACCCGTACCAGCGCGCCGCCCGCGGCCCGCCACCGCAACCGCCCTCGCCTCACGCCGCACCCGCCTCGCTCCACGGTCCGCGCCCCGCCCGCGGTCCCCTCGCCAGCGTCGCACAGGGCGGTGGACCCGGCCGGTCGACACGGATGGCGCACGGACGCGGGCGGCGGGCGTGCGGGAGGGTCGTGCGGAAGGGGCGTGCGGAAGGGCTGCCTACGTGCCGTCGTATCCGGCGGTCGGCATGGACAGGCGGCGGTGCACCTCGGCCTTCATCGCGGGGGTGTAGTGCGGTTCGTCGAGCCCGGCGGTCTCCAGGCGGACCCCGCGGCGCGCGCACTCCGCGGTGAACTCCTCGACGGAGCGCAGCGCGCGGGCGAGGACGCGGCGGTTGGGGGCGACGAACAGGTCGACCTGCCCGGCGTCCACGTCGCACCACAGCCCGCAGTGGTCGGCCCGCAGCCCGTAGAAGAGCAGGTGGCGGGTGACCACGTAGCCCTGCTGGGCGGCCCAGCGCGCGCACATGGCGTGCTGGCCGCGGGTGTCCACGGCGAAGGGGTCGGCGTCGAGTTCCTCCAGCGGGGCCAGGCTGGCGATCGCGGCCACGCGCAGCGCATCCATGGCGCCCGACCCTACTCCGTTGTGGGCTCCGGGAGGAGGGGGCTGTCGGGTTCCGCTTCTCCGCTTCCGCCTTGCGCGCGGATCGGCGGGGGAAGACCTACGCTCGGTGGACCGCGGGGGCCGAGGGAGGGAGTGCCGGGGTGCCGGTGGAGATCACCTGGTGGGGTCATGCCACGTGCACGGTGCGGGATTCGGGGGTACGGGTGCTGACGGACCCGTTGTTCGCCCGGCGGTTCGCGCATCTGCGGCGGCGCCGCGGTGCGGTGCCCCCGCCGGAGGCGGCGGAGGCGGACGTGGTGCTGGTGTCGCACCTGCACGCCGACCACCTGCACCTGCCGTCGCTGGCCCTGCTGCCGGTGGGCAGCCGGCTGGTGGTGCCGCGCGGGGCGGGCCGGGCGGTACCGGGGCTGGCCCGGCTGGCGCGGATCCGCCGGCTGGCGGTGACGGAGGTGGCCCCGGGGGACGAGGTCGCGGTGCGCGAGGGCGTACGGGTACGGGCGGTCAGCGCCCGGCACGACGGGCGGCGGCTGCCGCTCGGGCCGCAGCGGGCGCCGGCCCTGGGGTACGTGGTCCAGGGCGCGGCCCGCACGTACTTCGCCGGGGACACCGGGCTGTTCGAGGCCATGGCCGAGGAGGTCGGGCCCGTGGACGTGGCCCTGCTGCCGGTCGGCGGCTGGGGGCCCTACCTGGGGCCGGGGCACCTGGATCCGGAGCGGGCGGCCCGGGCGGCGGCGCTGCTGGGTCCGACGGCGGCGGTGCCGGTCCACTACGGGACGTACTGGCCCATCGGCATGGATGCGGTGCGGCCGCACGAGTTCCACTCGCCGGGCGCGGAGTTCGCCCGGTGCGCGCTGCGGCTCGCACCGGAGGTGACCGTACGGGTCCCCGGGCACGGGGAGCGGGTGCGGCTGCCGTGACGCCGTGGTGGGAGGCGGCGGAGGTCGTCGGCCGGGTGCCGCCGGAGACCACGCAGCGGGCGGTGGGGTACCCGGCGCTGTTCGTGCTGGTGGCCCTGGGGGCGTTGGTGCCGGTGGTCCCCACGGGGGCGCTGGTGAGTTCGGCGGCCGTGGTGGCCTTCCATCAGCAGGCGTTGCCGTTCGGGGTGATGGGGGTGTTCGCGGTGGCGTCGGTGGCGGCCTTCTGCGGTGACGTCGCCCTGTACTGGCTCGGGCAGCGGGGGGTGCGTTCGCGGGGCGGCTCGCGCCGGCTGGAATCCCTGCGGGGGCGGGCCACGCCGGAGCGGCTGGAGCGGGCGCAGGCGAGGCTGGACGAGCACGGGGTGCTGGTGCTGGTGCTGTCGCGGCTGGTCCCGGCGGGGCGGATCCCGGTGATGCTGGCCTGTCTGCTGGGCGGCGTGCCGCTGCGGCGGTTCGTGCGGGGGGACGGGCCGGCGTGTCTGGCGTGGGCGGCGACGTACGCGCTGATCGGGATCGTGGGCGGCTCGCTGTTCTCCGAGCCGTGGAAGGGCGTGGTCCTGGCGGTGGGCCTGACGCTGCTGATCAGCGCGGTACCGACGGTGTGGCGGCGGCTGCGGCCCGAGGGGCCGGCCGGGACGGACCGGGGGAACGGGCCGGCCGGGCCCGCCGGTGCGGACCCGGCAGGTCCGGCAGGTCCGGCAGGTCCGGCAGGTCCGTGAACCGTCCGGCCGGGCCCGCGGCGACGCCGGGCCCGCGGCCGCGACGGGTCCGTCAGAAGGCCGGGCCGGGGATGCGGTGGGCCCACGGGCGGGCGGCTTCGAGCTGGGCGCAGACCTGGAGGACGGTCTCCTCGTCGTGCTGCCGGCCCACCAGTTGTACGGCGAGCGGCAGTCCGTCCGAGCCGAAGCCGGCCGGGAGGGAGGCGGCGGGGTTGCCGGTGACGTTCCACAGGGCCGTGTAGGCGATCATCGGGAGGGAGCGCAGCGTCGCCCCCGTCAAGCCCGCGCCGTCCAGGGCACCCACCCGTTGGGGCCGCCGGGCGAGCGTCGGGGTGAGCAGCAGGTCGGCGCGGTCGAAGACGCGGTTGGCCCGTACCGCCATCCGCTCCCCCGCGCGCACGGCCCGCTCCACGGCCGCCTCGGATACCAGCCGGGCGAGCCGCAGGGTCTGCCGGGTGCGGCGTTCGAGCAGGTCGGGGCGGTCGGCGGCGCGGGCCTCCGCGCGGACGCCCCCGCAGAACTGCGGCAGGAACGCGGTCGTGGTGTCGGGGTAGCGGGGGTCGACCTCCCGTACGTCGTGGCCCAGTTCGCGCAGGGCCGTCACCGTCCGCCGCAGGGCCGCCACGTGTTCGGGGTGGGGGCGCACCCCGGGTACCGCGGGGGTGGCCGACCAGCCGATCCGCAGCCGGCCGGGCTCGGTGGAGGCCGCCCGCACGAAGCTCGTCGTGGCGGGCCGAGCCGCCCAGCGGTCGCCGGGGGCCGGGCCGGCGAGGACGTCGTAGAGCAGGGCGCTGTCGAGCACGGAGCGGGTGAGCGGTCCGATGGTGCCGAGGGCGTACCAGAGGTGGGGGTGCGGGGCCGTGGAGACGCGGCCGCGCTGCGGTTTGAGGGCGAACAGCCCGCAGCAGGCGGCAGGGATGCGCAGGGATCCGCCGCCGTCCCCGCCGAGCGCGGCGCCGGCCAGTCCGGCGGCGACGGCGGCGGCGCTGCCCCCGCTGGAGCCGCCGGTGGTGCGGGCGGTGTCCCAGGGGTTGCGGGCGTAGCCGTGCGCGGACGACTCCGTGAACGGCCACTGGCCGTACTCCGGCATCGCCGTCTTGCCGATGATCACGGCCCCGGCCGCCCGCAGCCGGCGGACCGCCTCGGAGTCCTTGGCTGCCGGGACGCGGTGGGCCGCGCCGCCGAACGTGGTGACCTCACCGGCGACGTCGAGCTCGTCCTTGACGGCGACGGGCACCCCGAGCAGGGGCAGGTCCCCCTCGCCGGCCGCGCGGGCCGCGTCGCGGGCGTCGGCCTCGGCGAGGGCCGGCCCGGCCAGGACCGCGCGGAACGCCCCGAGCCGGGGGTCCAGGCGTTCGGTCCGCCGGAGCGCGGCCTCGGTCAGCGCCCGCGCGGTGACCTTCCCCGACCGTACGAGGTCGGCCTGCCGGGCCACCCCCAGGAACAGCAGTTCGCCGTCGTCCACGTACGCGCCTCTCACAGTGGGTTGTGTGCCGGAACCGGCACGGTATGCCAGGCGGGGCCGGGTGCGACAGGGGGTCGACCGGGACGGCCCGGCGGGTTCAGGCCGCGCCGGAGCGGGCGAGGCGGAAGCCGACGTCGTCGACGCGGAAGGTGGGGTGGCTGCGGCGGCGGGCCGAGGCACGGCAGCTCCAGTGCTCGTCGAACCAGCCGCCGCCGCGCAGCACCCGGTAGGTGCCGTAGACCTCGGGGTCGTAGAGGTCCCAGCACCAGTCCCAGACGTTGCCGAGCATGTCGTGCAGGCCCCAGGCGTTGGGGAGCTTGCCGCCCGCCTCGTGGAGGGTCCCGTCCGAGTTGCCCCGGTACCAGGCGATGTCGTCGAGGGGGCCGTGGCGCGGGCCGTCGGTGCCGGCGCGGCAGGCGTGTTCCCATTCGGCCTCGGTGGGCAGCCGGTAGCCGTCGGCGGAGGCGTCCCATGCGGCGCTCTCGCCGTCGAGGCGGTAGACGGGGGCGAGGCCCTCGCGCAGGGAGAGGGCGTTGCAGAAGCGGACCGCGTCCCACCAGGAGACGCCCTCGACGGGCAGCCGGTCCCCGTGGACGGTGCTCGGGCGCAGACCGGTGACCTGCGCGTACAGCCCCTGGGTGACGGGGAGGGCGGAGAGCCGGCAGGGTTCGAGGGCGACCTGCCAGCTCCGCTGCGTGCGCCGGTCGGACAGGGTCACCCGCCCGCCGGGGATGGAGGTCATCGTGATGTCCGTACCGAGGTCCATGATCAGGTCATCCTATCGGTACGGCCCCCAACCGGTCCGTCCGCGAAGGCGGTTGGGGCCCCGCGGGGGGGGGGGGGGGGGGGGGGGGGGGGGGGGGGGGGGGGGGGGGGGGGGGGGGGGGGGGGGGGGGGGGGG
>NZ_JBGWAB010000155.1:0-16979 GCF_041862025.1 Streptomyces sp. AB3(2024) | reverse complement strand
CTGCGGCGGCCGCGCCCGCCCCCCGTATCGCCGTCGACCCCGTCCACCCCGCTCGCGGCGCCCACGCCGCCCGCCCTCCCGTGTCCGGCTGAACCGCCGGGTCAGCCGGCCGCCACCCCGCACCCGTCCATCCCCTCCACAGACAGGAAGCACCGCCATGGTCACCATCGACGAGACCGCTCCCGTCATCGTCCGTCTGAGCATCGACATCCACGCCCCGCTCGCGACGGTGTGGGAGCTGCACACCGACATCGCCGCCTGGCCCGACTGGAACACGGACATCGAAGAGGCCGGGCTCGACGGCCCGCTCCTGCCCGGCGGCTCCTTCAGCTGGCGCACGCACGGCCTGGCCATCACCTCCACCGTGCGGGAGCTGGTCCACGGCCGGCGCATCGTCTGGGGCGGCCCGGCCTCGGGCATCGACGGCGTTCACGTGTGGACCTTCGAACAGGGCGGCGACCACGTCGTCGTCCGCACCGAGGAGTCCTGGAGCGGGGCCCCGGTCGACGCCGCGCCCGACGACCTCCGCAAGGCCCTCCACGACTCGCTCGACAACTGGCTCTCCCTCCTCAAGGCCCGCGCCGAACGGCCCGAGCACGCCGGCCCGGCCGAACAGACACCGCGGGCCGCCTGAGCACCCACCCGTTCGCCCCATTCACCCCGTTCACCGGAAGAGGTCCGTCCCCGTCATGAACACCACCACCCCGAAGCCGTACCTGACCGGCCACTACACCCCCGTCGCCGACGAGGTCACCGCCACCGGCCTGACCGTCGAGGGAACCCTGCCGCCCGAGCTCACCGGCCGCCTGATCCGCAACGGCCACAACCCGAAGCCCGGGATCACGCCCACCCACTGGTTCAAGGGCAGCGGCATGGTCCACGGCATCCGGCTGCGCGACGGGCGCGCCGAGTGGTACCGCAACCGCTGGGTCCACACCCCCGCCCTCGACGGCGCCCCCTACATGACCGAGCACGGCCCCGACCTGACCGCCAGCACCGCCGGCACCCACATCATCGAACACGGCGGACGCCTGCTCGCCCTCTGCGAGGCCAACCTCCCCTTCGAACTCACACCCGAACTGGAGACCGTCGGCGCGTACGACTTCGGCGGCAAACTCACCTCCGCGATGACCGCGCACCCCAAGGAGGACCCGGCCACCGGCGAGCTCCACTTCTTCGGGTCCTCGCCCTTCCCCCCGTTCCTGACGTACTACGTCGCCGACGCCAAGGGCGGGATCACCGACAGCGCCGAGGTCCCGGGAGCCACGGCCTCCCTCAAGCACGACTTCGCGATCACCCGCCGCCACGTGGTCTTCGTCGAGGGCAACGTCACCTTCGATCCCGCCGAGCACTCCGGCATCCCCTACTCCTGGATCGACGGGCAGCCCGCCCGGATCGGCGTGATGCCGCGCGGCGCGGACGGTGCCCGCCGCGTCCGCTGGTTCTCCATCGAACCGGGCAACATGCTGCACGTCTCCAACGCCTACGAGGACGATCAGGGCCGCATCGTCCTGGAAGGCCCCACCGTGGACCGCGAGGGCTTCCGGCTCTCCTGGAACTGGTGGGTCGGCGCGCCCGGCCGCGGCAGCGAGCCCGCCTCCCGCTCCTACACCCGCCGCTGGGTCGTCGACCTGGCCGAGGGTACGGTCGCCGAGCAGATCATCGACGACCTGCCGGTGGAGTTCCCGACCCTCAACGAGGCCTACCTGGGTGCCGAGAACCGCTACCAGTACGCCATCTCCTTCCCCGACGAAAAGGGCTTCGGCGGCTACGGCGTCGTCAAGTACGACCGCACCAGCGGCGCCCGCCGGGTCCGCCGGGTCGGCGATGCCCGGATGCCGGGCGAGGCCGTCTTCGTACCCGCGGCGGACGCCACGTGCGAGGACGACGGCTATCTGCTGACCGTCGTCTCCGACCTCAAGCAGGACGCCTCGCAGCTGCTGGTCCTCGACGCCTCGGGCCTGGAACAGGTCGCCGCCGTCCACCTGCCGCGCCGGGTACCCGGGGGCATCCACGGTTCCTGGGTCCCCGACAGCGTCTGAGCACGTCACCTCGCGGAAGAACCGCCATGACGACGACCGTGACCAGGCACCGCAGGCGCGTGGGCCGGACGGCGGCCGCGCTCTGCGTGCTGATGACCGTCCTCGCCGCGGTGCGCTCGTACAAGGCCCTCGCAGGCTGCCTCGGCCGGCCGCTCCCGGCCGCACCGGTCAGGGCCGGGGCCCCGGTGGCGGGCAGCGTGGTCCTGGCCCGGGAGGGCGACGACCACAGCATGTTCCTGGTCCCGCAGTGCGTCAGGAAGGCCGCCAACCTCTGCCTGACCACCCGCGTCGTGCCCGCCCCGGGCACCACCTGAGCAGACCCGGACGGCCCCGCGAGCTGCCCGCGCCCGGGGCCGTCCGGGTCTGGCCGGCGGGGCCGGTCAGAAGCCGCAGGACGCCCGCGCGTCCTGGAAGCGCTCGGGACAGCGCCGCCGGTACTCGACCAGGGACTGCGCGACCGCGGCTCCTTCGCCCACCGCGGCGCCGACCCGCTTCACGGATCCGGACCGCACATCGCCCACGGCGAAGACCCCGGGCAGGCTGGTCTCCATCGGCAGCGCCTCCGGCCCGGCCCCGCCGCTGCCGGTCAGGACGTACCCGCGGTCGTCCAGCCTCAGCGTGCCGCCGAGCCACTCGGTCGAGGGGCGGCCGCCGATCAGGACGTACAGGCAGTGCGCGGAGACCGTTCGCTCGGCGCCCGCGCCCGCGCGCTCGCGGAGCCGGAGCCCGGTGAGGGTGGTCCCGCCCAGGCATTCGGCCACCTCGGTGCCCAGCAGGACCTTCAGGCCCGGGGTCCGCTCGATGCGCTGCACCAGGTAGCTCGACATGGAAGCGCCGAGGTCGGTGCCCCGGACCAGCAGGGTGACGCTGCGGGCGTAGCGCGCGAAGTAGAGGGCGGCCTGTCCGGCGGAGTTGCCCGCGCCCACCATGTACACGTCCTCCCCCACGGTGGAGGGGGCGTCGGACAGGCACGATCCGTAGTACACGCCGGAGTTGAGGAGGCGGTCGACGCCGGGAGCCGTGAGGCGGTTCCAGTCCACGCCCGTGGCGACGACCACAGCGGCCGCGGTCACCGAGGCCTTCTCGTCGGTGCCCGCCTTGGTGAACTCGACGGCGTGGCCGCCCGTGTCCGTCGGGGTCACCCGGCCGGCCACCCGGGTGGGCTGCCATTCGACGCGGGCCCTGCGGGCCTGCTGCAGGGCCCGCTGGGCGAGGTCCCCACCGGTGAGGCCCACGGGGAACCCGAGGTAGTTCTCGATCCGTGAGGTCGAGCCCGCCTGCCCACCGGGCGCGTCGTCCTCGATCACGACGACGCTCATGCCCTCGGCGGCGGCGTACACGGCCGCGGAGAGTCCTCCGGGGCCACCGCCGATCACCGCGACGTCGTAGTGGTCCTGCTCGGCCGGCCTGATGAGACCGAGCCGTTCGGCCAGTTCACTGATCGGGGGATCCACGAGCTCGGTGCCGTCGCCGAGCCGGACGCGCACCGGGGCGTCCCGTACGTCCTCGTCGGGCAGCCAGCGGAAGATGACCCCGCTGCGGCCGAGGAAGTCCCGTACCGCGTAGGCGGCGGGCGAGAAGCGGCTGCCGCGCACCTCGGCCGTCGGCAGATCGCCGCGGAAGTCGGCGTTCCAGGTGCACAGGGAGTCGTCGAGGGCACCACGGAGGTGCTCGGCCGGGTTCTCGTCGCTCCCGGCCGGTGCGGTGCGCGCGCCGGGCACGGCGTCGGAACGTCCGCTCAGCGACAGCCAGCGCACACCGGGGTGCGCCGCAGCGGGGTCGGGGGCCTCATCGGCGAGCACGGCGGCGACGGGTACCCGCCGGTCGGCCAGTGAGTCCAGCGCCCTCGCCACCTCCGCCGGGCCTCCGACCTGCAGCACGCGGAACGACGTCCGGTACCAGCTTTGCACCAGCTCGGCCGTCTCGTGCCGGCGGAGCGGATCGGAGTCGGAGAGAACGATCACCGGCAGTGCGGCTTCGGCGGCCATCAAGAGGTCCTCCAGATAGGTCTTGGGAGATCTGCTTCCTCTTGCTCCTCAACGAGCGGCGGCCCGATACGAATCGGCTCGGCGGCGCCGGAACTCCGCAGGTGCGACGGCGGGCCGGCGGGGCCGCAGGGGGCATGGCGGTGCCCCCCTGCGGACCCTGCGGATCCTGCGGACTCCTCAGAGGCGGCCGAAGAACTGGTTCCCGGGGGCCGAGTGGTTCTCGCTCGTGTAGTACTCCTTCATGGCGGAGCTGATCTCGTCACGGCTCAACTGCCCGTCCCCGTCCACGTCCAGCCGGTCGAACGCCTCGTCGAAGGTCTCGCGGGGCAGGCGGAACATGCCGTGGAGCAGAGAGGTGTACTCGTCACGGCTCAGCATGCCGTCGCGGTCGCGGTCGGCGAGCTCGGTCCAGGCGTTGCTCATCGTCCTGATGCGCTCCCAGATCCTGTTCCGGTCCGAGACGATCCGCGCCCGGAAGGCCGCCCGGAACTCCTGCCGGTCCACCGCTCCGTCATCGTTCCTGTCCATCGCCTGGAAGACGGTGTCCCAGAGGTCCGCCAGCGATTCCCTCAGGCCGGCCAGGGCGTCCGGGGCCAGGCCGTGCGACTCGGCGAGCCTGTCCGAGAGGCCGATGACGTCCGACTTCACGAGCCGCCCGTCCCGGTCCGAGTCGAAGACATCGAACGACCGGTCCAGCTTGATGTCCAGAACGCTCACGACAACATCCCCTTCACTTCGTGCAGTCGTCCCGTGACGCTGCGTGGCGGGGCCCAGGAAACCACACGCCCCGCCCTTTCCGCAGGCGAAGAAGGGGGTGACTGCGCGTTCCGGGTGACGCGGCCCGCCCCCGCGTCCGGCCGTGCAGGCGGGTCGAGGAGGGCGAGCCCAGCCCCGCCGATACGACGACGGTCTTCATGCCCGCGTCCCCTCCTCCGCGTTCTCCCGGGCCGCGGTCACGCGGGCCCGGTGCGTGGGCGCGTCCGGCACTCCGGCGGGACGCAGGTTCGCGAACTCCTTGCGCAGCACCGGCACGACCTCCTCGCCGAGCAGGTCGAGCTGCTCCAGGACGGTTTTCAGGGGCAGGCCCGCGTGGTCGATGAGGAACAGCTGGCGCTGGTAGTCGCCGGCGTAGTCACGGAAGGAGAGGGTCCGTTCGATGACCTGCTGCGGGGAGCCGACGGTCAGCGGGGTCTGGGAGGAGAACTCCTCCAGCGACGGGCCGTGGCCGTAGACCGGGGCGTTGTCGAAGTAGGGGCGGAACTCGCGCACCGCGTCCTGGGAGTTCGCGCGCATGAACACCTGGCCCCCGAGTCCGACGATGGCCTGCTCGGGGGTGCCGTGGCCGTAGTGGGCGTAGCGCTGCCGGTACAGCTCGACCATCCGCCGGGTGTGGGAGGGCGGCCAGAAGATGTTGTTGTGGAAGAAACCGTCGCCGTAGTAGGCGGCCTGCTCGGCGATCTCGGGCGAGCGGATGGAGCCGTGCCAGACGAAGGGTGCGACGCCGCCCAGCGGGCGGGGCGTCGAGGTGAAGGACTGCAGCGGGGTGCGGAACTTGCCCTTCCAGGTGACGGTTTCCTCGTCCCACAGGCGGCGCAGCAGCGCGTAGTTCTCGATGGCGAGGTCGATCCCGTCGCGGATGTCCTTGCCGAACCAGGGGTAGACCGGTCCGGTGTTGCCGCGGCCCATCATCAGGTCGACGCGGCCGTCCGCGACGTGCTGGAGCATCGCGAAGTCCTCGGCGATCTTCACCGGGTCGTTCGTGGTGATCAGCGTGGTCGACGTGGAGAGGATCAGGTTCTCGGTGCGCGCGGCGATGTAGCCGAGCATCGTGGTCGGCGAGGAGGGGACGAAGGGCGGGTTGTGGTGCTCACCGGTGGCGAAGACATCCAGGCCGACCTCCTCGGCCTTCTGCGCGATGGCGAGCATGGACTTGATGCGCTCGTGCTCGCTGGGTACGCGCCCGGTCGTCGGATCGGCCGTGACGTCGCCGACGGTGAAGATCCCGAACTGCATGGCTCCCCTTCCAAAGTTGTTTACGATTCAACCATACCCGCCAACAGGGGGTGCGGCCGATGTATTCCGCGTCCGGTGGGGAAAGATCCGCTCGCCCGCCCGCCCTGGCGAGCGGGCGAGTGCGCGGGCGGCGGCGAGTCGGTGGCGGCCGGACACGGGCGCGTCGAGGTGCTGCGGCCGGGTGCGCCGGTGGCCCGAAATCCGGTGGGAGTGAGGACGCGCCGTCGGAGACAATGCCCGTGATGATCTCCACCGTCGGCGAGCTGCTCGCCGCCCTCGAACCCCTGCCGCACGCCGCCCGGCTCCGGTACACCGCCGTCACCGCCCACCGGCTCTCCGCCCGGGGGCGACTGGGCCCCCTGCTCACCGAGCTGGACGCCCTGGGCCCCTACGAGCGCCGCCTCGCCGCGCTGGCCGCCCTGACCGCCGGGAAACCGGGGTACCTGGCGGCCCGGCTCGCCGATCCCGACCCGGTGGTCCGCCGCTACGCCTTGCGCGGCGCGCGGCGGCTGCCCGTCCCGGACGCCGCCGTCGAGGCCGCTTACGAGGACGCTCCCGCCGTGGTCCGGGCCGGGCTCGTGCGGCTGCTGCGTGACGGGCGGCGGCCCGGACTGGCCGAGCGGCTGGTGCCGCGGGTGCGCGCCGAGTACGGCGACCGGGACGCGGCCCGCCTGCTGGCGGGCTGCTCGCGGGAGTTCACCGCGCGAGTGCTTCCCGAACTCGCGGGGGCGCTCGCGTACGAGGACTGGAGCGCACTCGCCGTCCGCCACCCCGGCGCGGTCCTCGACCACGCGGAGCGGGAACTCGACGGTCTGCCCTCCCGGTCGCGCGACCTCTGGTGGCGCCGGCACGCCACCGCGATCGCCGCCGCCCTGCCCGCCGCACCGGAGCGGGTGCTGGACCTGCTGGAGCGCAGCGGCCCGGACGGTCTTCCCGGTCCGGTCCACGACCGGCTGGGCGACCTCGTGGCCGTGGACGCCGAGCGGGTCGCCCGTTGGTTCGCCGACCCCCGCCGGGCGGTCGGGCGGTGGGAGCGCACGCCCGGCCGGGCGGTCATGCACCGGCTGGTGTCGGCGGACCCGGCGTCCCTGCCCCGGCTCGGGGCCCTGTGGTTCCACCGGGGGGCCTTCGGCCTGCTGCTGCGGTCGGTGCCACCGGCGCGGCGACCGGCCTTCGTCGACGCCGTCGTCGACGCGGGCCGTCCCGGCGGCAACGTCCGTGCGCACGAAGGGGTGCTCGCCCGGCTGCCGGCCGCCGAACGGCACGGCCGGGCCCGCGCCGCGGTCGAGGCGCTGCGCGCCGAGGGCACGACGGACTGGCCGCTCTGGGGATCCCTCGCGCTGCTGCCGCCCGCCGAGGCCCGCCCCGAACTCCTGGCCGCCCTCGACACGAACGACGCCGACGCGCGCGGGACGATCTGGGAACGGCTGAGCGTCAACGCCGGCCTCACCGGTGATCCGGTGGAGGTCGCCACGGTCCTGGCGCTGGCCGCCGGCCGGCTGGCCAACGAGCGTGACCCCGTACGGCAGGAGGCCCTGTCCGCCTTCGACGAGCTGCCGGTGCCGCTCCTCGCCGCGGCCCTCGACGCCGACCCGGCCACGGTGTCCCCCGGGACCGCCACGACCGTTCCGCCCTCCGGGGACCGTACCGGGGCCGACTGCCTGGAACGGCTCTGCCGGGACGCCCTGCGGGCCCGGGACTGCTCGGCCCTGAGCCGGGACACGGTCCGCTCCCTCGCCGTGAACCTCCTCGCCTCCGGGGACGCGCCCGGCGGCGAGCACCGCGGTGCCACCGCCCCGCGGACCGCGGTGCGCATCATCGAGGCGCTGACCGCGCACACCGGTACGGTCGTCCTCCGCCGCCCGGGAGACGTCTCGCCGGGCGGCGGGACGCGCGCCCTGCTCGACGCGCTCGGCCCGTGGCTGGACCGGACCGCCGCCCGCGGGGACTTCGCGCCCCTGCTCGCACTGATCACGTCCTTCGGGCACCACGCGTACCGGATCCCGGAACTCCAGGACCGGCTCGAACAGGCGCTGCGCACCTGCCCGGACGGGATCTTCGGCGAGGCCGCCGCAGCCTGGCTGGCCGATCCGGCGACCCGCGGCCACCGCGTGGCCCGGCTGCTGGAGCGGGAGCCCTCGGCCGTCTTCCTGCCCCCGGTCCTCGCCGTGGTCGCCGCGGAGCGCACCGACTTGCTGGATCTCGCGCTGACCGGGAGTCCCGTCCCGGGCGGCCGGTTCCCGGCGGCCGGCGCTCCCCGGACCCTTCCCCCCTTCCGGTACGCCGACCGGTGGCTGCCCCGGCAGCAACGGGACGCGGTCCGGCTGGCCGCCGACGCCATCGCCGATTCCGGCCGGGGCCTCGACGAACGCGCCGCGCTGCTGCGGGCGGTGGCCCCGGTCCCGGCACACGGGCGGGCCCTGATCCAGCGGTACGCCGCCGGCGCGCCGGGGCCCCAGAAGGCGGCGGATTCCCCGGCCGGCCGCGCCGAGGCCGCTCTGACGTCGGCCGCGCTCACGGGGGCCGCCCTGGCACCGGCCGCCCACACGGACGACCCGGCCTCGGCCCTCGCCGTCCTCCTCGACCACGCGGGCGACGACGGCGCCGTGGCCGCCTGGTCCGCGGCCGGCCGGGCGGCCGCCCACGCCCGGCCCAGCCGGCTCGCGGCTCTGTTCCATGACGTCCTGACCCGCGAACGCGGGGTCAAGGTCACCGTCCGCAAAGCGGCCGCCCGGCTCACCGCCCGCCACCTGTCCCCGGCCGCCGCCGTCCGACTCCTGTCCACGGTGGCGCGCACCCCCGGCACCCATCCGGACGTGCGCGTCACGGTGCTCGGTCTGGCCCCGGCGCTGCTGCCCGCCGAGGAGATGTGGGGCCTGCTGGAATCGGCGGTCACCGACGGGCCCGATGCCGCCCGGCGCGCCCTCACGGAACCGGACCCGACGGAGCTGCCCGCGGCGGACCGGCCCCGGTACGGCGAGCTCCTCGCACGGCTGCCCTTCGTCGCCGAGGGGCAGGCGCCGGATCTCGCCCTGTCGGTGCTCGGTGACTGGGCGCGGTACACGCCCGCGGCCGGCGCGGCGCTGGTGGACGTCTACACCGACCTCGCCTCGCCCCGGCGTCCGTGGCGGGCGAGGTCCGCCCTGATGGAGCTGGCCCGCTCCGGACTGCCCCACCCGATCGGTGGTGTGGAGCCCGGGAGCCTCCTGCACGATGTCGTGGACCGGCTGCTGGTCCTCATCGCGGCCGGGGAACCGGAGGGCGGTGGGCGCGAGGACGATCTGCCGGCACGCCGTCGCCTGGAATCCCTCGTCGGCCCGGCGGCCGGGGACCACCGGACGTGCGCGGCCCTGGCCCGGCGACTGGCGGCCGATCCGGCGGTGACCGCCGCCCGTACCTCCCTCCTGGTACGGGCGGTCGACCTGGAAGCCGACGCCGCCGGGCTGCGGCGCTCGCTCCGTGGGCTGACGGCCGTGGTCGAGGGCCGACCCGTCCTCGCGTTCCGGGTGGCCGGGGACCTTGAGGAGGCGCACCGGTACGGACCTCCGCTCGCCGACCCCGCCGCGGCCCTGGCCGCCGTCGGTGACCTGAGCGGCGACGGCGATCTCGTGCGGGGCCTCCTCGCCGTCGGCCTCGCCACGGCCCTCGGAGCCCGCCAGGGATGGCCGGACGCCTGCCGCTCCGCCGTCGTCGGACTGCGCCGTCACCCGGAGCAGGAGGTCCGGGAGGCGGCGTACGCCATCGTCCTCGGCGGAAGCTGAGCCCGTACGGGGCACATCGAGGCCGGCGGCCGCCTGCCGGTGGGCCGGATCCCGTCGGGCGGGAGGAGCCCGAAGGCCCGTACGGTCGCCGCCGCCCTTCCGCCACCCGTTCGGCCGGTCGGGGTGGCGGGCGGTCCTGCCACAGCGCGGTGCGCCGCCCCGGCCGCCCGAGCGGGGAGGCTCTGCCCACAGGTCCGTGCGGCTCGTAGGAGGGGTGGCCCATGCCCGGTGACCGGCCCCCTCTCGCGGCGGACGTACGCGCCTTCGCGGTCACCGCGGCGGCGGGATGCCTGGTCGGGCCGGTGGGCGGCGGCTTGCGGTGGTGCCTGGAGCGGGCCGACGTGCTCCGCCGCGCGCTGCTGGGGGCCGCTGCCGGGCTCGGAGCCGCCGGGGTACTGGTTCCGATCGCCCTGACCGCGTCGTGCGCCCTGGTCGCCCACCCTCATCGCCCGGCGGGTCCCGTACGCGGCCGGCAGCGGCATCCAGCACGTGGAAGCGGTGTGGCGGCAGGAGAGCGACGTCCACCCCTGGCTGCTGCTGCCCGCGAAGTTCGCCGGTGGCCTCGTCGCGATCGGCTCCGGCCTGGTCCTGGGGCGGGAGGGCCCGACCGTCCACATGGGCGCCGCCATCGGGGTCCTGGCCGGCCGGCACGGCAGGCTCGGGCCCGAGGACGCCCGGCTGCTGCACACCGCGCTCGGCGGGGCGGGCCTGGCCGCCGCGTTCTCGGCCCCGTTGGGCGGGCTGCTGTTCGTCTGCGAGGAGGTGACCCGATCGTTCCGGCCCCGTCTGGTGCTGTTGACGCTGCTCGGCACCGTCACCTCCGTGGCCTGCGCCGAGCTGATCGTGGGCGACGCCCCCGCCTTCCCGATGCCGGACCTCGCGACCCCACCCCTGTGGACGCTGCCGGCGTTCCTGCTGTTCGGCGTGGCCGCCGGGGCCCTCGGCGCCGCGTACGCCCACCTGGTCGTGGGAACGCTCGAACTGTGCGACCGGATGACGCGGGTACCGGTGCCGCTGCGCGCCGCCGGGATCGGCGCCGTGGTCGGCGCGCTGATGGCCGCGGACCCGCTGCTGGCTGGTGGCGGCGACGCGCTGACGGATCGGCGCCCTGTGGGGGACGCTGGCCCACGCGCTCGCCGCGCCCGTGCTGCCCGCACACGCGCCGGGGCCGGCCGCGTTCGCCGTGGTGGGCATGGCCGCCCTGTTCACCGGAGTCGTCCGCGCACCGGTCACCGGCATGGTCCTGGTCGCGGAGATGACGGGCGCGGTCTCGCTGTGGCTCCCGCTGCTCGTCGCGTGCTTCGCGGCGACGGTCACCGCCGACCACCTGGAGAGCGAGCCGATCTACGACAGCCTCCGCCGCAGGATGGGGCAACGCCCCTGACGGGCGCCGACCGGCTCAGCCCGCCCCCTCCTCCACCGCCCGCGACAGCAGCTCCCGCAGTGCGGCCCGCGACGTCATCAGCTTCAGCGGAGGCAGCCGGGTGACCACGCGGTCGAGCCAGGCCGTGTCCGCGAGTCGGCGGGTCTCACCCTCGGCGACCAAGTGGGTCAGGAGGGCTTCGAGGAAGGTCACCTCCGCGAGGGGATACCACTGCGGATGGCGGTCGAAGAAGATCTGGCGGTCCTCGTACGGGTGGCGCACGGTCATGTGCAGATAGCCGCCCCGCCTCCCCCTCAAGGGGCCCGGCAGGCCGGCGGCCATACCGAGCAGGGTGACCGTTTCGGATCTCCCGGGGTACCTGGCGCCGATGACGACGCCCATCCCGAGCATGATCCTCGACCAGGGGATCAGCTCCGTCGAGGAGTCCCGCGCGTGGGCGCGCATACCGTCCTCGCGGAACTCCACCCAGGCGCCACCACCCGGCCGCCCGGGATCGCCCAACAGCCAACGACCGTCCACCCGTACCAATGGACCCAAGGATCGAAACGTGTCAGTCATGGCTCGATTGGAACAGACACGCAGGTGACACCCGTTCGATTTCGGCCAGCCGTCCGCCCCGTCCGCCCGGCAGCCGCTTATGGTGGTTCGGAGACCCCGACGCCCCTCTGCCGCCGGCGAGCCGCACCCCGAGGGAGGAAGGTCATGAGCGGTCCTCACGGCCAGGCCCCACGGTGGCGCACCGCCCCCGACGGCGGACGACCCGACGGCGCCACGTGCGTCCACCTCGACCAGGCCCCGCTGCCCACCGACAGCGCCACGGAGCGGGGCTGCGCCGCCTGTCTGGCGCTCGGAACGCCGTGGCACCGGCTGCTGCGCTGCCTGACCTGCGGAGAGGTGGGCTGCTGCGACAGTTCACCCGGCCGCCACGCCCACGCGCACGCGGAGTCTTCGTCCCACCCCATCGCCGAGTCCTACGGGAGCGGGGAGAGCTGGGCCTGGTGCTACCGCGACCACCTCTTCCTCGTCCCCACAGCACCACCCGGCGGCGAGTAGGTGCATCCACGGGGCCGGCCCCGGGCGAAGCAAGGGGGGAGACGTGATGGCCGTGACCAGGGTGCGCCACCCGAGGGGAAGCGACCGGTGTGCCCCGGGAACAGGACCTTCCCCGCGACGTGGCGTCTCCCCACGGAGGGGATCGAGAGGCCGATGAGAGGTGACCGCGCATGGGGCGAGACGGCCAGGACCGTGGTGGCGGGGACGGCCGCGGCAAGCAGGTGATCGTGGTCGGTGCGGGCGCGGCGGGACTCGCGTGCGCCGCCGACCTGCTCGCCTCGGGCGCCGGCGTCAGCCTGTTGGAAGCGGCCGAAGCGGTCGGCGGGCGCATGCGCACCGACCGTGTCTCCGGCTTCGTCCTCGACCGTGGCTTCCAGGTGTTCAACACGTCCTACCCACAGGTCAAACGGCGCATCGCCCTCAGGCCGCTGCGCCTGCGACCCTTCACCCCGGGCGTACTCGTCCACACCGGCGGTGGGCGCCTGTGCCGGTTCACCGATCCCACCCGGCGCCCCGGTGAAAGCCGCGACCTGCTCCCGGGCCGGTTGGCCTCGGCCCGCGACCTGACCTCGCTCGGTGTCCTGGCGGCGCGGGACGCGCTCCTTGCGCCCCGCCGGCTGCGGGCGCGCCCCGAGCGGACCACCCTGACCGCCCTGGCCGACGCGGGATTCTCCGCCGACCTGGTCGAGTCCTTCTTCCGGCCCTTCCTGTCCGGTGTGTTCCTGGAGGACGAGCTGGAGACCTCCTCCCGGTTCTTCCACTTCGTGTGGCGCAGCATGCTCCGGGGCACCCTGTGCCTGCCGGCCGAGGGGATCGGCGCCGTGCCCGCCCAGCTCGCCGACGGCCTCCCCGCCGGTGTGCTGAGCCGTGGGACTCCGGTCGCCCGCCTCGCCGAGGACGGTGACGGTGTGGTCCTGGCCGACGGCACGCGACGCCGGGCCGACGCGGTCGTCGTCGCCACCGGCCAGTCGGCGGCGGCCGGGCTGCTGCCCGGACTCGCCGTCCCCGCCGGACGCACCGTCACCACCCTCTACCACGCCGCCCCCCGCTCTCCCCTGCACGAGCCCACCCTGCTCGTCGACACCCGGCGCCGGTTCCTCAACACCTGCGTGCTCAGCGAGGTCCACTCCGGCTACGCCCCCGACGGCCGGGCCCTGATCTCCACCTCCGTCCTCGGCACTCCCGGCTCCGCGGAGGAGGCTGCGGTCCGGGCCGCGCTCGCGGAGGCGTACGACACCGACACCGACGCCTGGGAATCGGTGCACCGCTGCACCGTCCGCGACGCGCTGCCCGCCATGCCCCCGCCACTGCCCCTGACCAGGACGACCCGCTTCGGCCCCGGCCGATACGTCTGCGGCGACCACCGGGCGACCGGTTCCCTCCAGGGCGCGCTGGCCTCCGGGGCAAGGGCCGCCCGCGAGGTCCTGGCCGACCTCGGTGCCACCGGGAGACCACGACGGGCCCCGGCCCGGCCGTAGCGCGACGGGGCGTCCGGCCGGGCCCGGAGCCAGGGCCGATTGTCAGTGGCGGGTGCGAGGGTGAGGACATCGAAACGCCATGAGGGGGAGCGGACATGTCCGGAAACCAGAACTACATCAATCACGTCGCTCTCGTGCTGGATGCCAGTTCGTCCATGTCACACATGCGCGGCAAGGTCATCGAGGTGGCCGACCAGCAGATCGCCTACCTGGCCCGCCGGTCGCAGGAACTGGACCAGGAAACCCGTGTCACGGTGTACGTGTTCGCCGACACCGTGCAGTGCGTCATCTACGACAAGGACGTGCTGCGGATGCCGTCCCTGAAGCAGCTGTACCGGGTGGGGGGAATGACGGCCCTGCTGGCGGCCGCCCTGAAGTCACAGCGCGAGCTGGCGCAGACGGCCCAGCTGTACGGCGACCACAGCTTCCTTACCTTCGTGCTGACCGACGGTCAGGAGAACGCGAGCCACCGCTGCCAGGACGCTCCCCACAGCGATCCGCGCGCACTGGTCAAGGCCGTGGCCGAGATGATCGCGAAGCAGGAGGACAACTGGACCCTGGCCGTCCTGGTGCCCGACCAGATGGGCAGGCGGGAGGCCATGCAGTACGGCTTCCCGAAGGAGAACATCGCCATCTGGGACGCCACCAGCACGCAGGGTCTGGAGGAGGCCGGGCAGGTCATCCGTGAGGCCACCGAGAAGTTCATGGTGGGCCGCACCAAGGGCATCCGGGGATCGCGCGCCGTGTTCTCCATGGGTGCGGAGGCCGTCAACAAGGACACCATCAAGGCGGCCGGACTCACCCCGGTGGACCCGGGTCAGTACCGGCTGCTCCCGGTGGACCGTGATGCGGCGATCCGGGAGTGGGTCATCGAGTCCGGACACACGTACCGCACCGGCGAGGCCTTCTACCAGCTCAGCAAGTCGGAGAAGATCCAGGCACGGAAGCAGATCGCGGTGCTGGAGAAGAAGACCGACCGGGTGTACGCCGGGCCGGAGGCCCGCGCCCTTCTGGGCCTGCCCGCCACGGAGGTACGCGTCAAGCCGGACCACAACGACGAGTTCACGATATTCGTACAGAGCACCAGCGTGAACCGGAAGCTCGTCCCGCAGACCCGCCTCCTGCTCATGGGCTGACCGGCGCCGCCGACCGTCACGACGCGGACGAGCAGGTCGTGCCCGTCCGCGCGGTGGCAGCCCCTTCCCGGCTTTGACGGGTGGTCGGCAGGGCTCAGGCGAAGTACTGGAGGCTGACCCTGACGGGAATGTCCTGCGGCCAGCCCGCGTCCACGCGGATCTGTACGCGGCCGCCTTCGAGCGGCACGACGTTGTGCACGGTCATGACCGCGCCTCCCATGAAGGCCCTGTCGGTCGGGGGGTACACCTCCGTGACGGTGGCGAACACCCCGGTGTAGGCCCCAACGCCCGGTGCCTCCAGAAGCCGTTCGAAGACACCGTGACCGCTCAGGTTGTAGTAGTAGCCGACTTGCTGGAAGTCCTCCCGCGCCTCGCCCCGGCCGCTGCCCCCGCTGGGCCGGATCGCCTGGTCGGGCGCGGCGTTCCCGTTGCTGCCGCCGGCCGCGTTTCCGGTCGCGGGCCCACGGAGATCGGTGTGCGTCATTTCCGTTTCCCTTCGATGAGGTGGGGATCCCGGCACGGCGACGGACGCATGTCGGGGTCCGCGCGCGGCGCCCGAGGGGATCCCGGGCGGGCCGGTCCGTGCATTTCGGCGGCTGAGGGAGACAGGGGAATCCCTGCCTCTCCCGCTCCACTGGGCGGGCCGCCCCCGCGCGTTCCGGTTTCCCTTCCCATGGTGGGCCGGTCCGGCGCCGCCGCGACCCCCTGAAGTGGGGGATGGACAGGCTGCCGGTCGGGGGGGGTCAGCGGGTCAGCGCGGCGATGAGTTCGTCGCGGCCGTCGGCGCCCGTCTTGCGGAACAGGGCCTTGAGGTGGTCGTTGACCGTGTACGGAGACAGGTCGAGGCGCCGGGCGATCTGTTTGACGGCTGCGCCCGTGCGCAGTTCACCGAGGGTGGCGCGCTCGCGCGGGGTGATCCCGTACCAGGCGCAGAACGACGGCATCACGAGGTCTCCGGCCGCCCCCTGGAGGACCACGGCGACATCTCCGCCGGCGTCCGCGTCGAGCGGCTGGCCCTGGAGGGTCATCCATCGCCCGCAGACGACGGGAGGGGCACACACCAGCGGAACCCAGGCACCCGTGTCGTGCGCGCGCGAGCGTGCGGCGAGGGAGAGCGCGACGAGGAACGCGTCGGGGATCCACTCCGGGAAGATGTGTCCGCTCGGCGAGGACAGGCGGTCCAGCCAGTGCCGTGCCTGGGGGCTGACCGCCCTGATCGTGTGGTCGGGGCCCACCGTCACCACCCCGGCGGGAAGCGCGGGGGCCACGGGGAAGAGGGGGCCCTCGGTCACGTAACGACGCAGGGCGGCGACGAGGGCCGGCCCGAGGCGGGCCGCCCGCTGGAGGTCTTCGCGGCTGAAGGGGCAGGCACCGGCGCAGCGCAGCAGCCCGAGCGCACCCCATACCCCGTGCCGGTCCCGGAGGAGCAGCCGCAGCTCGGAGCCCGCCCCGTGCGCGGTGAGGAGCTCGCACACCCGCGGGTCCAAGGGGCCGTCGCCCGGCGGGCCGATCACGGCGGCCGGGGTGGGCAGTCCGGCGAGCGCCGCGGGGCGGTACGGGTCGCCGCCCCGGTAGCGGTGCATGACGAGGTCGGAGACGAGCGAGGGGGCGTACTCGTGCCAGAAGCTGAAGCTCCCGAGGCCGAGCCCGGTCGCCGCATCGGTGGCCACCAGACTGAGCCCGTCGTGGGGCAGGAGGGGGGCGAGCACCCGGGAGATCCCGGCCCCCTGCCCGCCGGGGCCCGCGTCCTGGCTCGCGGCGGCGTACAGATCACGCGCCAGCCGTCCCGCGTCGAAGAACGTGAGGGCCACAAGCTCCCATTATCCCGACGGAGACCGTTCCGTGCGCGGGTGTGCGTGCCCGCTGTCCTGGCAGACCCCTCGGCGACGGACCTACGCTGAGAAAGCGGCCGGTCGGCGAGCGGCCCCGGCCGCCCCGTGGGCACCTGCCCTCCCCTCCGCGCAGGTGCCCACACCCGCATCGGCGCCGCCGGTGCGAAGCGTGCGGGGAGGGCGCGGAGTGGGCTGCGGGCATGGGAAAACGCCCGGCGGGTGGTCCCGGCCGGGCGTTTTCGTGTGTCTGCGGTGCGCTGTGCGCGGTCCACGGGTGGTTTCGTACCGGTGG